>NZ_MKMC01000007.1:0-125222 GCF_001856095.1 Methylomonas sp. LWB | reverse complement strand
GGTCGTCCAGCTTCATTCCAAAAGCAGTTTGGAGACCTCCCGGGGTAAGACACGTTTCTTTCGCTGCGCGAACGCCGGATTTACAAAACACATCCCGATCGTAGATGGACGACTGCAGGGATGCAGGAGGTAGGGCGACGCAGGATGCCAAAGCCGAGGGCTTCGCGGTCACGTGCCCGCTCGCCCCGGATGTATCACGCCTCATATCCAGTTCTTGTTCATCGCCCCGCAGCTTTGGGTTCGGCTTCTTCCAGACCCTGCCTCGCGACAACGCCCTTGCCGTTTCCCTAGCCTTCGGCTCTACGAAAACCTGGCTGCCGGACTTTCACCGACATAGTAACGCGCCATGCCCGGCACACACGTTCGACGTAAGGGGCTGGCCGCAGGCCAGTCCCCTTGACGGAGGGGTTAGGCGTCGGTTTCATAGTGCTGCGACAGCGACGGCAAGATGGCAGGACCATGGACCTTAACAGAGGAGCTAGCAGTCTTCCGCTGGCAGAGAAGTTTCATGCCTCCAGCCTTTCAGGCTGCTGAGCTGTTCATCAAGAACACGCTGCCTGTCTTGAAGGCCCATGCTGGCTGCTGCGAGCGCCAAGAGCTCAATGACTCTTTGAGACTCCCATTCGCTCTCGTTCGCGATGGACTCCAAGGTATCAAAGGCCAGGCCAAGTTCATTGTGCTCGATGAATTCTTCAAATTGAGCGATGCTGTTTGCGAACTCTGCCTTTGCAATTTGCGAGAGATGCGTTCTCGCGTCCCGCAAGAATGCTTCAGTTCGCTTCCATGATCTCAGGAGTTCGGGTGTGGCCATGAGACGCCTAACGTGGAGTTGAGGCGCCTGCGCGGCTTTTCGCGCAGGTCGCCTCGAACGAAGGGTTATGCCGCAGCATGGTCAAACCAGGACTTCAACTGATCTTCTTGAAGCACATAACGCTTGTTTCTTGAACTTACTATTGGAGCGATCTTCTCTGAAATGGAAAGTATGGTTTCTCTGTTATCCAGGACCAAGTCGTTAGCCCTTTCCCAATACGCCTTTTGTAGGGCATTCATTTGTTCATGTTCGTTTGATTCATGAATCGATCCTGAAAATCGAATGCCTCTGGCAATAAACAGAAGGTCTTTGATCTTTCCTTTGTCATCTGCGCCATCGGTATCTAGCAAGGCAGCAGCCGTGCTCTCGGTTTTGTTAGACTTATCCAGAAGTTGAGAAATCACTCCAGCGAATAGGATGCACACCCGGCATTCAATATATTTGAGCAAGGGATCGAGACCGTTAATGTCCGGTTCGGGACAGATAGTAGCGGTTGCCATGTGCCCCATGCTTGAGCGGTTGGACAAAATTTCGATCTCTATCTTTCCGGTTTTGAATCCCAACTGTCTTGCGATGACCCAATGGCCCACCTCGTGCTTAATGACGTCCATTTTGTACTCAGGGAAAGTCATATTGCTCCTGCGACATAACTATTGATTATCAGGCAAATCTGCCCGTATAAGTTGATATTAACCGCCTTTTCAGGCACTTTTACCTGCGTATTATGTTGCAACTGACTTTATCAGGTAGGTGTTTTATGTCAAGTACAAAATCGCCAACCTTATTGGACGATGTGCGTCGCGTGATGCGGCTGAAACATTATTCCTTGCATACCGAACGTAGTTATTCCGATTGGATCAAGCAGTTCGTCAAGTTTCACCGGATGACGGACCGGCAGGCTTTGTTCGATGACAGCGAGGCCAAGATAGAAGTTTTTTTATCTCACTTGGCGACTCAGCGTAAGGTCGCGTCGGCAACGCAAAACCAAGCGATGAATGCCTTGGTGTTTTTGTATAAGCATGTCCTGAATAAGCCCTTGACCAAGCGTATAGACGCGATCCGCTCCAAAACGCATCGCGATGTTCCGGTCGTGTTGTCGGTGGACGAAGTGAAGCAAGTCTTGGCGCGGCTGGAGGGCTTACCGCAACTGGTGGTCAAGCTGTTGTACGGCAGCGGTTTGAGAATTAGCGAAGCCGTCCGCCTCAGGGTGCAGGACATCGATTTTGCCTACAAGCAAATTACCGTGCGTTCCGGTAAGGGCGACAAGGACAGGGTGACGACGTTTGCCGCCTCGCTGGCACCGTTGTTGCTGAACCATCTCGACAAGGTCAAGGCGGTTCACGATCAGGATTTAGCCGACGGTTACGGGGCGGTTTATCTGCCTTATGCGTTGGCGAAAAAATACCCGAATGCCGAGCGCGAATGGGGTTGGCAATACGTGTTTCCGGCGCGTTCGTTGTCGGCCGATCCTTTGTCGGGCGCGACACGGCGGCATCATTACGATCAGTCGCTCATCAATAAGGCGATTCGGGTGGCGGTGCGGCAAGTCGGTATCGCCAAGCGGGTATCCGCGCACACTTTCCGCCACAGCTTCGCCACGCATTTGCTGCAACGCGGCACGGACATTCGCACGATTCAAGCGTTGTTGGGGCATAACGATTTGGAAACCACGATGATTTACACCCATGTGCTGCATCAGGGTGGGCAAGGCGTCGTCTCCCCGCTGGACGATTTGGAGGGGGCGGCCGATCCGCATCCGGCTAGCGGTTCCAGCGTGGAACAGGGGGAGCAAAGCGTCGGCGGTATTCGGTAGCCCGAGTCAAATCCACGGTCTTTCCAGTGACGGAACGCGGCAGGCGAAAAGGCTGCCGGACTATCGCTCTTTACGTTGCCCGCTTTGCCAGACAGTCCGCAGTCTGCAACGCGATTTCCAATTCCTCGTTGGTGGCGATGACCAGCACCGCGACTGGCGTACCGGCCGGGTGGATCGCGGTCGGCTTGACCGGCGCGGCGTTGAGGTTGGGATCGACGGCGATGCCCAAGCCGGTTAGGTCGGCACAGCAAGTTTGGCGCAGCCAGGCGTCGTTTTCGCCGATGCCGCCGGTGAAGACCAGCGCATCCACCCGGCCCAGCACCGCAAAGTACGCGCCGATGTATTTCTTGATTCGGTAGGCGTACATCGCCAAGGCCAGCTTGGCCGAGTCGTCGCCTTGCTCGGCCTTGGCGTGGATGGCGCGCATGTCGTTTTCGCCGCAGACGCCCAGGCAACCGCTGGCTTTGTTGTAGAGCTGGTCGATCGCATTCAGGTCCATGCCCAGCGTGCGGGCCAGATAAAAGGCGATGGCCGGATCGATGTCGCCGCAACGGCTGCCCATCATCAGGCCTTCCAGCGGCGTCATGCCCATCGAGGTGTCGACGCTGACGCCGCCGGCGATCGCCGCGACGCTGGCGCCGTTACCCAAGTGCAGGGTTATCAAGTGGGTGTCGGCCAGCGGCTTACCCAGCAATTTGGCGGCTTGTTTGGCGACATAAGCATGGGAGGTGCCGTGAAAACCGTAGCGGCGCACGCCGTGTTCGCGGTACAACTGGCCGGGCAGGGCATAACGGAAGGCGTAGTCGGGCAGGGTGTGGTGGAAGGCGGTATCGAATACCGCGACTTGCGGAATCTCGCCCATCTGCCGCAACGCTGCTTCGATGCCGGACAGATTGGCCGGATTGTGCAGCGGTGCCAGCGGGATGGTTTCGGCGATTTGCCGGGTGACGTCGGCGTCGATCAGTGCCGGTTCGCGGAATTTCTCGCCGCCGTGTACCACCCGGTGGCCGATGCCGGCCAGCGGCTGACCATTGACGACCCCGCTGGCGGTCAGCGTTTCGAACAACAGGCCGAGTGCCTGGCCGTGGTCGGCGATGGCGGTGTCGATTTGCCGGATGTCGGCGCCGATCCGGTAGGCATGGCGGGCATCGGCGCTGCCGATGCGTTCCAGCAAGCCGGAAATCGAGACGGAATGGTCGTCGGTTTCGACGACGCTGTATTTAACCGACGAGCTGCCGGCATTTAGAACCAGAATTTTCATCGCGAGTAATTGGTGGTTTGCGGTGATTGGATGGCGGTCGATGGTTTAAAGTCATTTGCCGGTGAAGCGCCGCCGATCGCGGCTGAGGCCGCTCCCACGGCCACTTCATTTTCGGCCAGGCGCGGACGCGAATTCGTCATCGTCAGGCTGGCTTCGGCGCGCCGAATCGGTCGGTGGCGGCGAGTAGCGGCGCTCCAGGTCTTGATCGATTTTGGCGGCCAGCGCCTCGACGGCCTTGCCGGTCAATTTGGCGTCGCCGCCCTTGGATTCGGTGATGTAGTTGCCGACTATTTTTTGCTGCTTGACCTCCACCAAGTGGCCCATCAAGTAAACGAACAAAAATGACGGTTTATGCAAGCGGCCGACCAGCACGTAATCGGCGGCATGGCGCGAGCCGAGTTGAGCGGCCGCGTCGGCATGATCGAACAAATATCCGACGCCGCTGTCCGCGCCGCGTTGTTCGGCGTCCGGTATATCGACGATGCGATAACCGGCGCCGGCCAATTCGCGTTCCAGCAACGGTTTTAACGACGCGGTCCGCTGGATTTCGGCCGGTAGGCCGGGCGCCAGCGTCATATCCTTGAGCTCGAAGTTCAGAATCGCGATGCGGGTTTCCGCCGTTAGCGGCGCGGCCCATAGCAGCCAGGCCCAGATTGTTAGTCTCGCGGAATTCATCGGCAGCGTCACGCCGGCGCGGCTTGCTGGGCCTGGATCGCGGTAATCACGACGGTATTGACGATGTCGGTCACCGTGCAGCCGCGGCTCAAGTCGTTGACCGGTTTGTTCAAGCCTTGCAGAATCGGGCCGATCGCGATTGCGCCGGACGAGCGCTGCACGGCTTTGTAGGTGTTGTTGCCGGTGTTCAGGTCCGGAAACACGAACACGGTGGCCTTGCCGGCCACCTGGCTGTCCGGCAATTTGGTTTTGGCGACGCTGGCATCGACCGCCGCGTCGTATTGCATGGGTCCTTCCAACAGCAGATCGGGGCGTAAGGATTGGGCGATGCGCACCGCTTCGCGGACCTTATCGACCGCCTCGCCCTTGCCGGATTCGCCGGTCGAGTAGGACAGCATGGCCACGCGCGGTTCGATATTGAAGGATCGCGCGGTATCGGCGGCGTTGATGGCGATATCGGCCAGTTGTTGGGCGTTGGGGTTGGGGATCACCGCGCAATCGCCGTAAACCAGTACCCGGTCTTCCAGACACATGAAGAACACGCTGGAGACGATGGAGGCGCCGGGTTTGGTTTTGATGATTTCGAAAGCCGGGCGGATCGTGTGCTGGGTGGAATGCACCGCGCCCGATACCATGCCGTCGGCGTGGCCGAGGTGGACCATCAATGTACCGAAATAGCTGACGTCGGCGACCAAGTCGTAGGCGGTATCGAAGACGATGCATTTGTGCTTGCGGGCTTCGTAATAGGTTTCGGCGTAGAGCCGGCGTAGTTCGGACGTCATCGGATCGATGATGTCGACGCCGTCCAGTTTCAGCGACAGGCTTTGGATCTTTTGGCGGATTTCCGCTTCGTTGCCGAGCAGGGTGATTTTGACCACATCGCGCAGCAGCAGGATTTCGGCGGCGCGTAGAATGCGTTCCTCGTTACCTTCCGGCAACACGATGTGCTGCTTTTCGGCCTTGGCGCGTTGCAACAAATCGTATTCGAACATCAGCGGCGTGATCTTGCCGCTGACTTTGCTGCTTAGCCGCAGGCGCAAGCCGACCATGTTGATATTGGCTTCGACCAAGCCCAGCGCCTTGGCGATTTTGCGTTCGTTTTGACTATGTAAGCGCGGCCCGATCTGACTGACTTGCATCGCGGTGGTGAAGGTGTCGGAATCGACGCCGAGTACCGCGAATGGGGTTTCGCCGAGGCCGTCGATCAATTTCCGCACTTGCGGCGCCGGCTCCTGGTGGCCGGTCAGCAGCAAACCGGCGATTTGCGGGTAATTTTTGGAATGGTAGGCCATCAGGCTGGCCATGACGATGTCGGAGCGGTCGCCGGGCGTGATGATCAGATCGCCGGCTTCGACGTAATCCAGAAAGTCCGGTACCAGCATCGCCGCGACCTTGTAATGCGACACTTCCCGGCCCATCGCGCCGTTCTCGCCGGAAAATACCTTGGCGTCGATGGCCCAGGCGATGTCGCCGACGCTGGGTTTCTCCAGGGCCGGATCGCCGGGAACGATGTAAACCGGAAATTCCGGATCGTGGGGGAGGGTGTGGCGCAAGGTGTCGGTCAGCTCGGGCGACGCGCCGTTGACGACGGTGGCCAGCAACTCGCAATCGTGTTCGTGCAAAGTGTGTTTCAGGCTGACCAGACTATGCAGGATTTGCTCCTGAGTACGATGGGAGCCCTGAATGACAGGCATCAGCAAGCAACCCAAATTGTTGGCGACGTCGAGATTGAATTCGAAGGCGAAGGCCGCGTTGTCGCGGCGCGGCGCGGTGCCGACGCACAGAATGTGTTCGCAACGCGCCTTCAAGGCTCGATACTTGGCCAAAATCAATTTCAGCAGTTCGTCGTATTGTTCGGCGGCCAGCAGCTCGCGGGCCTCGTCGGCATTGCAGCCGTACATCGCTTCCGGCGGACAAGGCAGCGCGTAGCGGTGGCTGATGAATTGAATCATGTCGTCCTTGGCCGGACTGGTTTGGATGATAGGCCGGAAAAAGCCGATGTGGCCGGCGAAACCGGACAGCATCTCCATCACGGCCAGCATGATCAAGGACTTGCCGCTGCCCTCGTCGGTGCCGGCGATATAGATGTCCTGGGCAATCAACGGTTCGGGATTCGGGAGCGCGGATAGATCTGGCATGGCGGTCGTCGCGGTTGACTGGGTGATAGGGCAAGTTTAGCGCAGAACGCGACGGCGGACCGAAAGGCGATTATTCGTGCCGTCGCGGAATCGGGAAACATCCCGAGTCATTTTGTTGTAAAACATCTCTTTTTCCAATGACGGGCCGGATCGCTTTCAAATTCCGGTTTGCTCTGCAACGGAAGTGATAGTGGCTATACTAGGTAACCGGCGCAGGGACTAATTGACTATCGACGATGGCGAAATTTACCGTTTATTTTAAAGACAAGGCGATCCAGGCGGGCGTATTCGATTCCGGCATCGTGCATATCGGCCGCGACGATACCAACGACGTGGTCGTCGACAGTCTGGCGGTCGCGCCGGCCCATGCGGTAGCGGTGGTCAAGGGCGACGACTGCGTGATCAAGCAGCTGAACGAGGAGTTTCCGCTGGTCGTCAACAATCAGCGCGCCAAGGAATGGAATTTGCGCCATAACGATATCGTCAACATCGGCAAGCATTACATTCTGTATCAGACCACCGGCCGGTTTCAGGAAGCGGTGTTCACGGCGCCGGCCGCCAATCCGGACGCGGGCGTGGAAGCCTTGAATCGCCGCTTGGACGAGGCCGCTAAAAGTACCGAAGCGAATTTGCAGGTGATGAACGGTATTCATATCGGTCGGGTGTTGCGGCTTAGAAAAGCCATGACCCGGATAGGCCACGACGGCGCTGGCGTGGTGGTCATCGCCCGTCGCAAGGACGGTTATTTCGTGTCGGCGCTGCAGGGTCACGACGGCTTGGCCGTCAACCGGGAGCCGCTGGGCGACCGGATCGTCAGATTAAACGCCGGCGATGTGATTGTCGTCGACAATGTCGAAATGAAATTTTTCCCGGAATAGCGCCATGGCATTCGAAAAAAGCGAAGACAAACGCCGGTTTCAACGGATTTTTTACCATGCCGGCGCGGTGTTGACCGGTCCGGACGGTCCGCTGGCTTGCAAGATTGCCGATTTGAGCCTGCGCGGATGTCTGTTGCGCTTCGATCAAGCTTGGACCGCCGGTCTGGGCGGGGACTATACCCTGAGTTTCGAATTGTCCGACGACGCGGCGATCAAGATGGCCGTCAGCGCCACCCATGCCGAAGACGGGCAAGTGGGTTTCAAATGCGAGCACATCGACATCGAAAGCATTTCCTATTTGCGCCGCTTGGTCGAATTGAATCTCGGCGACAGCGAATTGCTGGAGCGCGATTTGGCGGCGCTCGGCGACTTTTCCTGAATCGCGCTAGATCAGTCCGGCCAGCCATAAACGGGCGCGCAAGCCCCATTCGCTGGTATAACCCACCGTGGTAAACACAATTTGGCCGGTACGGTTTAGAAAGAACAGCGCCGGCACCCCGCGCAATCCGTAGCGCAGCCCCAACTCGCCGTCGGGGTCGTTGACCACCGGCCAATCCAGACCGCGTTCGTTGAGATAGCGAGCCACCTCGGCGGCATCGCCGGAGCGCTCGGCCACGGTCAGGCCGGGATAATCGCGCAACACCTTATCCACTTGAGTCTGAATCCCGCGACAGACGCCGCACCAACCGGCCCAGAAATAAATCAGCGCCGGGCCTTGAGCGACCCCGGCCAGCGCATCGCGGTTTTGTAAGGTGCGTTGTTCGATCGCCGGCGGTTTGCCGGTCACCAAATCCTGGCTGACCAAAAATTGGCCGCCGAAGATCAACACGGCCGCGAACAAGTAAAAAACCGAATTTCGCATGCTACAAACCTTGCATGATCGCGGCGCCGTGCTGCTTCAGCCAAAGCCGTTGCTCCCGGTAGTTCGGCAAATGCGCTTCGACCAATTGCCAGAAATCGGCCGAATGATTTTTATGGCGGATATGGCACAGTTCGTGGACCACGACGTACTCCAGCGCGGCGGGCGGTGCCAGCATCAACAGCCAGTTCAAATTGATGTCGTTCTTCGGTCCGCAACTGCCCCAACGGCTTTTTTGGGTTTTGATGCGGACGGCGCGCGGCATCAAGCCGTGACGAGGGGCGTGGCGTTCTATCCAATGCAGGGCTTGGATACGGGCTTGGCGTTTCATCCAGTCGCCGAGCGCCAGTCGGATGCGTTCGGATTCGTCGCCGGTCTCGCCGGCCGGCATGCGTAAGTGAAAGCCGCTACCGTCGCGTAGCTCGACGCCAACCGTTTTGCGGGCGGCGGTTTCGATCCGCAGCGGAATCCGCTCGCCCAAATATGGGACCGCCGCGCCGTCAGTATATAGCGCCGGTGCCCAAGCCGGCGCCGGCCGGGTTTTTTCGGCGACCCGTCGCAGCGCCGCGCGTATCCAATCCTGTTGCGCGGCGACGAAGGCTTGGATTTGTCGTTCGGGAACCTTGGGCGGAGCGACCACTTCCACCCGGCCCGGTTTGACGACAATGCGGGTGCGTTTGGCCCGGTTGCTGCGGCGCAGATGAAATTCGGTGGCGGCGGTCACAGCGGCGGCTCCATCATGCGGTCTTTCAGCTCGGTCCACAGGCTGATCCGGTCCGAGCCGCCGACACGCTGGCCGGAGCCCTTGCTTTTAGCCAGCCACAAGCCGGTACCGTTAAAACTGTAGACCGGTTGCAGATCGCGGCGCTTGCTGGCCGGCAGGATGGCGGTTTTCAAGTTGTCCAAGACCAGCGGCTCCGCGCGCGGCGATTCGAAATAGGTGAGTACCATGTGCGCTTGATTCAACTCCAGTGCTTTGACGTAGGTGATTCTTAATTTGCTGTCGCTGACGCCCATTTCCACCAGCGTGAAATATTTGGCGATCGAGTAATCCTCGCAATCGCCGGCGCCCTTGACCAAAAACTCCGTCGGCGTGGCCCAATAATCGGTTTTGTGCCACAGCGCGATGTCGTCGACGAATTCGACGTTTTGATTGAAGAAGTCGTTGACCCGGCGCATTTTCTCATCTTCGGAAAGGTCGCGGCCGCTGGCGATCAGTTGCTGCCAGTCCAACAGCCGCTGCTTGGCCGGCGCGCCGTATTTTTTTTCGACCGCCGCCAGCATTTCCGGATCGAGGCCGAAATCCTGGGCCAAGGCCAGACACGCCAGCCAAAAAGCGGCGAATACCGCGCCGATCAGACCGCGCGGCGCCCGGATACTAACGGCTAGCACCGGCGAGACCCATCGCCTTCAAGGTTTGGTAGTCGGCTTCCGATTGAACGTTTTCGGCAAGAACGGCAATGTCCATTAGGGCCGCTATGTCTTGAACGGTCTGTACGAACACGTGTTTTTGCGCCGAGTCGCAGACCCCGTTGCCGAGGTCGCGGGCCAAACGGATGAAGTCCGGCCGCAAACGCTTGACGGTCTCGGCCGATAGCGATTGGGTTTCGAAGCGTTTGATCATGACCCGGCCGCCCAGGCTATGCACGTCGGCGATAAAATCCCGGTAGGCTTCGACATCCTTGGCGACCGCGTAAGCCGACAGGCTAAAGACCAGTTGCTTGGCGGCGATCGGGCTTTGCTTTAACAAAATTTCCAGCCAACGGCGAAATTCGCCGTTTCTGACGGTGCGGGTCGACAGGTTGACGGCGATGCTATGGGCAAGGTGGCCGTCGCGGATGTGGTGTACGACTTGTTCGATGATGCCGCGATCCAAGTCGACGATTTTGGCGAACTTCTCGGCAATCGAAATGAACGGGCCGATCGCGACCAGTTCGCCGTGACGGTCGTGGACCTGGATAAAGGCTTCTTCCATCAACAGCGCGCCGGTGGCGAACGCGGCGGTCTGGCCGATATACCACACGGAATAGTCGCAGCGGTCCACGCAATCAAAGACCAAGCTCTTCCAGGCCGTGATGTCGCGGGCGATATTGTCGCCGGCCCGAATGAAATAACTGTTGGCGCCGATCAGCTGAGCTTGTTCGTGGGCTTCGTGGGCGGCTTCCAACAGCGATTCGGCGCTGCCGACCGGGTTCAGGCGAGCGACGCCGATGTGGACCAAGTCGGGTTTACGGTACTGTTCCCCCAATTGCGCGATATCGACGGCCAGGCTTCTTAACAAATCTTCGACGAAGCCTTGGTCGGCGGTTTCGATCAATAGCGCGAATTCGGCGCCGTAGAACCGGTAAGGCTTGACCGGATGGGCCGCGCTATCCGCGGTGTGTTGCAGCAGTTTGGCGAAGCGGCTCAGCAGATCGTCGATGGCCGCGCTGTCGTGTTCCTTGACCAATTCGGACAGACTGTCCAGGCGGATCAAGGCGACGTGGGCGTCGCCGTGCTCGGCGAACAGCGGTTTCAAGTCGGTTTCGAACACCGACTTTTTGTACAAACCGGTCAAATCGTCGCGCAACAGGCTGGCGCCCATCCGATCCAGCTTGGTTTGCAGCGAGGCGATCGCGGTTTTGATTTTTTGCGACATCGTATTCATCGACGCGGCGACATTGCGGACCTCGCGGGTCCAAGGCAGCGCGTGTATCGTCTCGTAGTGGCCTTCGCTGATTCGGCGCGCCAACCAGTCGATCTTGTTCAACGGCGCCAGCGTCATCCGCAACACAAACACCAACAGACTGATCGACACCAGGAAGGCGGCTAGCGAATAATAAAACGCCGATTTGGCTTGCTCGTACAGTTTCAGATAGGCGAAGCCGGGATTGACGGTCACGTAGACGACGCCGGCCAGATTCCAGCCGGTACTGATCTCGGCTTCGGCGGTGGCGGAGGTCATCGGCAGCCGGTCGATGAACCAATCGGGCACGCCCTCCACGCGCTTTTCGCTGATCAGTTCGACCAGTTCGCGGTTTTCGGCGTCCACGATGCGAATCTCCTTGTAATAGCCCATGTCGAAAATCGCGCTGGCCATCGATTGGATGACTTGATCGTCCGGGTTGGTCATGTACGGGCTCAGCGACAAGCCCAGCGAGGTCGCGGTATCCTGGGCATGGCTTTTCGACTCGCCTTCCAGATAATCCTTGATGTTGCCGACGCTCAGCGCGAAGTTGACGCTGAATATCATCAAAAACAGCGCCGAGATCAGGATTAACAATTGTTTGGATAAAGACATGGGAGGGTTTCCTAGGTGTCCTGATTGATCATGTGCGTGGCCAGATTTTGCAAGGCCGCGCGGATATTGTCCCGGAGTCTGGGGTCCATCGCGATTTCGTCCAGTGCCTTGTTCATGCACAGCATCCACTGGTCGCGCTCGGACTCGCCGATTCGAAACGGCAGATGCCTGGCTCTGAGCATCGGATGACCGAACTCCTGCATGAAAAGATCCGGGCCGCCCAGCCAGCCCGAGAAAAACTTGAACAATTTGTCCTTGGCCGACGCCAGATTGTCGGCGTGCATCGCCCGTATGCCTTGGGCTTCGGGCAGAATGTCCATGTAGAAATAAAAACGGTCGACCAGACTGCGCAGCGCCGCTTCGCCGCCGGCCAGTTCGTAGGGGGTGGTGCTTGTCATCACCTTTTAGCCTCTAGTTTGCAAATGGTTTAGGTATACTAGCAGACGGCGCTGCCGATGCCGGGAAACTCCGGCGCGATTAAACGGTCACAGCGACACTTGTTCAACTCAAGAGGATAACCAATCATGCGTTTAAACACTGCAACCGTTCGTTCGGAATCTCGCATTCTGACGACCAATAAAGTTTTGAAGAATACCTATTTGTTGTTGTCGATGACCTTATTGTTCAGCGCCGGCACCGCCGCGTTGGCGATGATGCTGAATTTGCCGCACCCCGGCCTGATCGTGACGATGGTCGGCTATTTCGGCTTGTTGTTCCTGACCACCCGGTTCAGCAATAGCGCGCTGGGCTTGGTATTCGTGTTCGCGTTGACCGGCTTCATGGGCATGACGCTGGGACCGATCTTGAATATGTATATCCAGGCCTACAGCAACGGTCATCAATTGGTCTTGACCGCGCTGGGCGGCACCGGTGTAATCTTTTTGGGCTTGTCGGCTTACGCGCTGATCAGCCGCAAGGATTTCAGCTTCATCGCCGGTTTTTTAATGGTTGGCATCATGGTGGCCTTCCTGGCCGGTCTGGCGGCGGTCTTGTTCTCGATTCCGGCCTTGTCCTTGGCGGTATCGGCAATGTTCATCTTGTTGATGTCGGCGATGATCCTGTACCAAACCAGTGAAATCATCCACGGCGGCGAGACCAATTATATTCTGGCCACCGTGTCCTTGTACGTTTCGATTTACAACTTGTTCACCAGCTTGCTGCAATTGCTGGGCGTGTTCGGCGGCGAGGATTAATCGCTGTTGCTACCTAAAATAGGGCGGCCCCGCTCCGCCCAGTCCCGCAAAAGCCCCACTAACTTCGTGGGGCTTTTTTTTGGCGAAAATTTCGCGGCGTGGGAGCGGCTTTAGCCGCGATCGATGGCGTTTCAACCCACTAGCGACCCACCCCCTAACGAGGTGTCGTAAAAGCCCCGCGAGGAGAGGGTTCTGTTTCGACTTTTACGACACCCTCCTAACGATCAGGAAAGCGCCGCATCGCGCCAGTATATGAAAGTCAGTGGCGTAGGAGCGGCTTCAGCCGCGATCGATGGCGTTCCAACTCGCTAGCGCCTAACTATCTTAAAATCGCTGCACCGCCTACTGGCTTTCCACGGCCGCCTAACCTTGACTCTGGCGCGCCGACGCGGCAATAATCCGGGCCGTTTTGGAACAATTATCCGCAGGTTATGGAACAACTCACCGACCTCAAAGACAAAGCGTTTGTTTGTGGATTGGCAAATCTGCCGTCGCGGCGCCGCTGGCCGGTCATTTCAGTACTTACGGTTTGAGCCGAAGCGCCACTGTCCCCGAGTTGTGACCCAATTTTTTTCGCTCTTTAACAATGTAAACTAAATCAGCCGGTTATGGGCATTGGTTTTGCGGATGGTAAAAATGGGTTAACCCGTCCGCACCCCTTGTCGCAACCGGCTTCCCGTTTATTTATAATCAGTCCGCCGCCGCACAGGCGGCTTAGAAAGCACAAAATCGAGATTTTGTACTCCGGAAATGGTCTGCTTCCGCGCAGGTGGCCCAGCAAATTCGGGTCGGTCAAGGTATTAGTGCGGTGTGTGCCGGCTATTGCGCGGCGGGGCTGTGCAAACCGAGGTTTGCGACTCCAGTCTTCGGCGTTCCGTGCCGAACATCCGGCATTCTATTTTGAACGCGCAACGGTGTGTGGTGAACATCGGGCGTCGGCGGATCAATATCCAGCAATCCGTTTTAGACAGCCGGGTTTTTATTCTGAAGATGCACGCATCTAGCGCGGACACGCAACGTCGATTGTTTGCCAGGCAAGCAACAGTGATTTTTAGCTGGCGGCCAGTGTTGATTGTAGAACGCCCAGTGTTGATCGGAGAACGTTCGGTGTTGACCGGAGAACGTTCGGTGTTGACCGGAGAACGTTTGGTGTTGATCGTAGAACGTTCGGTGTTGACCGGAGAACGTTTGGTGTTGATCGTAGAACGTTTGGTGTTGATCGTAGAACGTTTGGTGTTGATCGTAGAACGTTTGGTGTTGACCGGAGAACGCTCGGTGTTGATCGGAGAACGTCCGGTGTTGATCGTAGAACGTTTGGTGTTGATTGGAGAAAGTTCGGTGTTCATTCCAGGACGCTCGCTATTGCCTCGGCGAGCAGGGCTGTTGTCGTCTGTCTGCCGGCGCGGCGGCGGCAAAGAGTGCGCGCGCGGCTCGGAGCGTCGCGGCCGTTCGCTATCGCGTGCATCGCGCGTCAGCTCCCCTAATCGTTGCGATTAATTCTACCTTATCAGATTCTCGGTAGTGCTCGTCATTTCGGCGGGCATTGCCGAAATCCAGACCCCATGGACGGATCGAAACTTGCCATCCATGGCACTGGATGCCCGCTTCCCGGCGGATATGACGGCGTTGCTGAAATCTGACAAAGTTGAGAATTAACGCGGTTGAAATATTGGCGTGATACACAGTGTTCGCGGTAACGCATCGCCGGCTATCTGTTTTAGAGCGCCCGTTCGCTGTCGCGGCAACGGGGCGGGGCCGGCGCAAACTATTCGAGAACCCTGGGAGATTGCAATGTTGATAAGCAAGAGATTGACGCGTCATGCAGCCGGAATGCTGCTGTTAAGCGGTTGTCTGTGGTCGGCCTTGGCCGGCGCGGACGGTAAGGATTTGGGGCGCGATGCCGATCGCTGGCAGCAAGACGAAAGCGTGCAAGTGGGGCCGCGGCCTTATTATTTGATCGATAAAATGAGCCCCGGCCGCTTGAAATCCAAACTGGAGAGCTGCGGCGACGGGCCATTCCATAAAACCCATTTTTCGATCGGTCATCGCGGCGGCGGCACGTTGCAATTTCCGGAGCACACCCAGGAAAGCCATGAAGCCGGCTCGCGGATGGGCGCGGGCGTGCAGGAATGCGACGTGACCTTTACCAAGGACGGCGAACTAGTGTGCCGTCACGACCAATGCGATCTGCATACCACGACCAATATCTTGGTCACGCCGTTGGCGGCCGCCTGCTCCAAGCCGTTTTCGCCGGCCGAGTTCGATGCGACCGGCAAGCGCACCAAGGCCGCGTCGGCGCTGTGCTGCACCAGCGATTTGAGCTTGTCCGAGTTCAAGTCGCTGAAAGGCAAGATGGATGCGTCCAACCCCAACGCGGTGACGCCGGAACAGTTTTTGGCGGGTACCGCCAATTGGCGAACCGATCTTTACTCGACCGGCGGCACGCTGTTGACGCACCAGGAGAGTATCGCGCTGTTGAAAAAGCTAGGCAGCAAATATACGCCGGAATTGAAGAGCCCCAACCGCAACGCCAAATTGCAGGTGGAAGACGTCTTCGGCAGTCAGGCCGCGTATGCGCAAGCCATGATCGACGAATACAAGGCGGCCGGCGTTTCGCCGAAAACCGTTTGGGCGCAGTCGTTTAACAAGGAAGATGTGCTGTATTGGATTCAGCATGAACCGGCTTTCGGTCAGCAAGCGGTTTATCTGGACGACGCCAACACGCCGGCCGACGTTCCGACCGCAGCGGATCTGAAGGGATACGCCGCGCAAGGCATCAAGATTGTCGCCCCACCGATGTGGATGTTGCTCAGCGTGGACGCCGCCGGCAAAATCGTGCCTTCGCAGTACGCCAAGGACGCCAAGGCCGCCGGTTTGGGCATCATTACCTGGACCTTGGAGCGTTCCGGCCGTATCGTCGAGGAAGTGTTGCCGACCAAAGGCACGGCCAGCCCGTCGTTTTATTATCAATCCACGCTGGATGCGTTGGAAAACGACGGCGATATCATGACCACGCTGGATGTGTTGGCGCGGGACGTCGGTATTTTGGGCATCTTTTCCGATTGGTCCGGCACCGTCAGCTATTACGCCAGTTGCATGGGTTTGAAGTAAACCAAACCTTTCGGCCGTTCCCGCGCGTGGCGCGGGAATGTGCCGGCGCAACATCAACGTGTAGGAGGCGCTTTAGCGGCGACCGGGCGCTTATCCCTCGCCAGTGGCCTTCGATCGCGACTGAAGTCGTTCCTACAACGGGATGCTCACGCAAACCATCAATCTGTCGGAGGTGCTTTAGCGGCGACCGGGCGCTTGTCCCTCGCCAGCGGCCTTCGATCGCGACTGAAGTCGCTCCTACAACGCCATGCTCACGCAAACCATCAATCTGTGGGAGGTGCTTTAGCGGCGACCGGGCGCTTGTCCCTCGCCAGCGGCCTTCTATCGCGACTGAAGTCGCTCCTACAACGCCATGCCCACGCAAACCATCAATCTGTGGGGGACGCTTTAGCGGCGGCCGGGCGCTTGTCCCTCGCCAACCGCCTTCGATCGCGGCTGAAGTCGCTCCTACAACGGGATGCTCACGCAAACCATCAATCTGTGGGAGGCGCTTTAGCGGCGGCCGGGCGCTGCCCCTGGCCAAAACGGCCTTCGATCGCGACTGAAGTCGTTCCTACAACGCCATGCCCACGCAAACCATCAATCTGTGGGAGGCGCTTTAGCGGCGGCCGGGCGCTTGTCCCTCGCCAGCGGCCTTCGATCGCGACTGAAGTCGCTCCTACAACGGGATGCTCACGCAAACCATCAATCTGTGGGGGACGCTTTAGCGGCGGCCGGGCGCTTATCCCTCGCCAACCGCCTTCGATCGCGACTGAAGTCGCTCCTACAATGCCATGCCCACGCAAACCATCAATCTGTGGGAGGTGCTTTAGCGGCGACCGGGCGCTTATCCCTCGCCAGCGGCCTTCGATCGCGACTGAAGTCGCTCCTACAACGGGATGTCAGCGTCGCGGTTCCGAAAACCAAGCGCGAGGTGGCGCTCCGGCAAGGCTCAAGACTTAAGCGGTTTTTCGTACCTTCATCTTCAATGCGCCAAGCGCTGTTCGAAACTGGTCAGCGGTTCGGCGACGCCGTCGGCGCCGACGGCCGGGAGCTGCAGATATTCGTCCTTGGACAACTTCCAGTTGAGCGGATTGCCGCCGACGGTCGCGGTTTCGTCGCCGGCGTGGCCGTGCGGAATCGCCAAGGCTGGATGGTCGAAAGGCGCTCGTTGGTATAGCACGCGCTCGTCGGTCAAGGTTTTCAGAAAAGCCACCAAATCCGCGCGGTTTTGCGGATTGGACTGCAGGGTGGGTTGTGGAAAGACCCGCGTCACATGTTTGCTGTCCAAGTTGAAGTTGCCGCCGCGACTATAGAACTCGACCACTTGCTCCAGTGTCGCCATGCCGCCGTTGTGCATGTAGGGACCGGTCAATTCGATATTGCGCAAGCTCGGTGTTTTGAACGTCGCGGCGACTGCCGCGACCATGCGTTTATTCACCGCTTTGTTTAGCTCCGCTTGCGCCGCCGCCGGTGTTGGGATGAAGGCGTTGCTTAACGGCAGAAAGCAATTCGCGGTGGTTTGCGGTTGCGGCAGCAGGCCGTCGGTTTGGGTAAACAAATTGGGTAGGGAATAGCGGAGCGTCATATTGGTCGCCATCGCATTCTGAAAATCGCAAGCGCGTACCGCGTTCACGTCGCTGTCCAGAATGGCGGCGGTATTGCCGGCCAACAATTGTAAATATTGGCTGCTGAACGACAGCGGGTTGCCGAAGTCGTCCACGCCGCCGGCACCGATGTCGTTGGCCTCGCGCGCGGCGCCGTTCGATGAAAAGCCGGTGTCGTAGAACGCGGTGACCGCTTGGTTGCCGACCATCAGCGGAATACGGTTGACCACGTTCGGACTGGCGCTGATGCGGAAGGTCGGTTCGCCGAAGGCTTCGGGGTGGGTTTGGGCGATGGCGGCGTTGGCTGCGATCGAGGCCGAGCTGAAGTTCGGCCCCAAATGGCATAGCCCGCATTGATTGCTTCTGAATTGTTTCAAACCGTTCAATTCTTCGGCACTCAGGTCTATCGGTTGGTGATTGGCATCGCGGGCGCTGGTGTCGAATGGTGCTTCGTCGGAGATCAAAGTGCTTTCGTAAAGCTGAATCGCCAATGCGAAGAACATCGGAAAGTTGGCTTCCAACTGGGTGTAAGGCGATTGGCCGACCGGCGGGCTAACCGGCACTCTACCCGAATACGACCAATATTTGGCGTTGTAGGCTTGCCGAATCAGGCCGGCGTATGTGGTGTTCAGTCCCGGACTCAACTTGTCGGCATCGCTAAAGCTATAGGGACCCAACACGCTGTCGGAGGCAT
This sequence comes from Methylomonas sp. LWB, assembly GCF_001856095.1. Classification (NCBI taxonomy): domain Bacteria; kingdom Pseudomonadati; phylum Pseudomonadota; class Gammaproteobacteria; order Methylococcales; family Methylococcaceae; genus Methylomonas; species Methylomonas sp. LWB. The sequence continues at coordinate 106,923 of NZ_MKMC01000007.1, read as the reverse complement.
GCACCGACTGGTTTTGTAGCGGTTGGCGGAACAGCAGTTTTCGGCCCAAGTCCAGCAAAGTCCGATTGTTGCAGCTCATTTCGGTGTGATTGGTGGGTGGTGCCACCGCCAACGAGGCCAACGACGAATTGATCAAACGCAAGCGTTGTTTTTGCACGGTTCGGCTGCCGGTCAGCACCCAGACGCCGGCATTGGGGTCGCGGTCGCCCCAAGGACTGCTGCCGTTGAAAATGTTGTTGGCGCGGCCGTCCCAGAAGCTGCGGTGGTTGAAGACCGCGTTGATGACGGTCGGCGCGTTGCGCGGCGTTACCCGCCGGGTGCCGTTCGCGCCGACCCGGAATATTGGGTCGGGGGCGCGGTCGCAGGTGTCGATGCCGCTGCTATAGCGGGTGACCGCTTTGAAATCGCCCGCGAAGGTGCCGGCGGAGCCGACCACGTTGTCGGTATCGAACATCACCGTCGAATCGGCCAACGGGTTTTCACGCTGGTGTAGCGGAAAGTCGAATACGCTGAGCGGCCGGTTGGGACCCAACGGGGTGGCGTCGGCGGTGGCGTCGAAGATTTGTTCGGCGATCGAGGCCGATTGGCCGCCGGCCGAAACTTGGTTTTTAGTGCGGCCGTCCGCACCGGCGTGGAAGTGGCAGGAGGCGCAAGCCATGCCGTCGCTGCCGACGTTGCTATCCCAGAATAAGGCTTTTCCGAGGGCGATGGCCGCCGCTTTATTGACCACAATCGGGGCGCTACCGTCCACCAGGCCTGGTACTGGCGGCACCGGCAGCGTTTTCAGGCTGATCGGCATCGGTCCCAGAGCCAATTCCGCCGCCGACAGCGGTGTGTTGAAAACGATTGCGGCGGCCATCAAGCCTGATAAACGGATAGTGCGGATTATGCGCATGGTCTTACTCTGCGAATTTAAACAAGAGGAATAGGCGCCGAGCCGATCGGCCGTCGCCCGGAATTCATTACGGCGGCGTGTCTGAAGGTTCAGATAGCCGATTGAAGGGCCGCCATCCTTGGCGACATTTTGTTAGCGCTACATTTGCCGACTTCCCGCCAACCGAAGGTTGGCGGGGCAGCCGTCGGTCAGACGCGTACCGATTTGCGATTCAGACCCAGGAAGCCGACCAGGGCACTACCGAACAACCAAACCGCGGCCGGAACGGGTACGGCCGCCGGTGGCGTGTAGGTCGATGCCGCCGCCGAGGCAGTGACTTTGACGGTGATATCCCCGCCGGTGCCGGCGATGTCCGCGCCGCCGACGAATATTGCGTACCAGCCGGCTTGTAGGTCGGTCAAAGTCAAGGTCGCGTAGCGTTTGGTGGTGGCGAAGGCCGGGTTGCCGGTGACGCCGATGGCACCGGTGACGCCGGTTTCGTACAAGTTGTCGTTGCTGATGTCGTGCGCGCCCGAGTCGATGACGCCGCCGTAAGAGTTGACGTAGTTATTGGACGAAGAGCTGACGTAACCCAGGGTTTCGACGATGCCGTCCGGTCCGGTGGCCCAGATGATGCCGGGATCGCCCGCTTGGCCGACCGAGTTGAATTTATGGATTTGTCCGGTGACCTCGGCGGGTGTGTCTACGCCGACCGTGTCGCCGGAATAGGCCACGTTGGTGCGGAAGATCGAGAAAGCCGGGTAATTGCCGGCGGACGAACGCGCGTCGATGATGACGCTTTGCGCGGAAGTCGGTAGATAGAAATTAGTGAACGCGGCTTGCATTCCCCAGGCGTCGTTGGTCAGCGCCGGGTTACCGGAAAAACCGACGGTGCTGCCGTTGAAGGCAGGGTTGGTAATGGTCGTGCCCAATTCGACGCTGTTGTCGTTGCCGGTCCACGCGGCGGCGGCCGGTTGCGCGAACGCCAGAGTCAACGCTGATGCCAGTAAAGTGGTTTCGAATAATTTATTGATAGACATGCTTACAGTCTCCTGTTTCGGTGCCGAATCGAACGGCGCCGGAATGATTCCAAGGGTGCGGGAGTAACCGCCAACGGCAAATCGACGCGATTCGTCCGGTTGCGGTTACTCCGAGTGGGGATGGTTAGGCCGATTTACGTTTGGCCGAACCCAGATAACCGGCCAGGACCGAACCGAACAGCCATACCGCGCCGGGAACCGGCACCGGCGCGGGGTCGATCGGATCGCCGTTCAGGTTGACTTGGAAGGCATTGACGTTCAGGCTGTCGCCGGTGGTGAAGTCGCTGGCCAGGAAGGTCAATTGGTAGTCGAAATGGTCTTGGCCGGTAGCGCCGGTAAAGGGGTTGATCCCGGTGGCGGCGGTGATGGTGTCGCCGGAGTTGAAGCCTTGCACGCCATCGTTGGAATCTAGTTTGTAGTCGCCGAACGCAATGATGTAATGGCCGGCGCCCAGCGCGGTGGATAGATAGGAGTCGCGCGACATCAGGGTGCCGTCCGCCCAACCGTTGCTGTCGCCCGGCGGGGTGTAGCTGGAACCGTCGTCGGCACTGGTGATCTCGGTATCGATAGACACCGTATCCTGATACAGACGGAACTGGGTATCGGCCAGCGTGATTTCGCCGTCGCCGTTCAAGTCCACGTAAGCGTTCGGATGTGAACCCCAGCCGTTGGAATAGCCTTCGTTAGCGCGGACATCGATCACGATGTTGGCGTCGGCGCTTAAATCGAACGCCCAGTAATCGATGGTGGTGCCGGCGCCGTAGGTCGCGTCGGTCGCGGCGCGAATCGTGCCGGTGACCACGGCCGCCTGCGCGGCGGAGGATGCGGCTAGCGAAACCGCGAGTGCCAGCATGGTTTTTCGGGTGGAGGAAAATTTGGTTTTGGTATAAGACATGGGTATTCCTTGTAAGTGGTGCGATATCGTAAATGCCGAAGGTCTGCCCCCCTCAGAACAGCCGAGATCGCCCATTTCCGGCGCCTCGGCGGCCATCGCGGCAAGTGGTTGGCGCGATGGCCGGTGATCGGCATTCTGGATAAAGTCAAGAAGTGTGCCATTCATAAAAGCTATAGTTTTCAATTAAATGGAAAACCTGAAAATTGCAGCTATGTTAAATGGCTAATTTCCATTAAAAAATTATGTGATTTGAATCACGCTGTGCAAATAACGTAGAACAATTAGAGAAATAATCGCAGCCGCCAAGTATTCGGCGTTAGTGAAAAAAGCAGACGCGGTCGGTGGGGAGTTTGAGACGTTCTATTGGCCTGGTTTGCACGTTCGACCGAGGTTGCGGGCCACTTTGGCGCGCGGTCGGTTGCTAAAGGCGACTGGTGTAAAACGTTTGACATGTGTGTGAAATGCCACAGTTTAATTGCGGTGCCGTGTGGCCGCTTGCGATGCCGCAATCGGTCTTGTGGCCGGCTCGGGTGCGGTCACCGAGCTTACGGATAAATTCCGTGGCTTATGAGTTTTTGGAATAAATAGCCGGTGGGTCGATCGAGAATCGGTATTGCCCAAGCGGAATGCGAAGTATAGGTCGATAGCGGGAATATCAGGTAACGATCATGGTGGAGGTTTCACTCGGAACAATGAAATAGAGGGGATAGGGAGCGGTTTGAACGACAGGTATGTCCTGATTTTGCCTAACGACGTTCAGAGTAAAAAGAGCGGTCATTATTCAGCGCGAACTAACAACACCCTTTCCCAACGTAGCGGGGGATAAACACCTGGATGCTAGCTATGTCGGTCGCTGATGAGAGCCGCAACCGATGTCGAATAGCGTAAGCCTCCATATTAGTGATGTCGTTCGCTGAGCGAAGTCGAAGCGAACTGGCTGGCTTCGACTCCGCTCAGCCAGCGGTGAACCGCCGCATCGCCCCCGGCCAATGGAAGGCGGTCCGGCCGCAAGCTTCCGGTACGAAAAAGAACGGGCTACCTTATTGGCTAAGTCGTTCGCTGAGCGAAGTCGAAGCGAACTGGCTGGCTTCGACTCCGCTCAGCCAGCGGTGAACCGCCGCATCGCCCCCGGCCAATGGAAGGCGGTCCGGCCGCAAGCCTCCGGTACGAAAAAGAACGGGCTACCTTCGTGACCGGCGTGTTGCAGCGGGGCGTATTGCGGCGTTTGCTCTCCCGACGGAGCGGGGGATAAACACCTCGATATTAGCTATGTCGTTCGCTGAGCGGAGTCGAAGCGAAATGGCTGGCTTCGACTTCGCTCAGCCAGCGGTGAACCGCCGCGTCGCCCCGGCAATGGAAGGCGGTCCGGCCTCAAGCCTCCGGTACGAAAAAGAACGGGCTACCTTCGTGACCGGCGTGTTGCAGCGGGGCGTATTGCGGCGTTTGCTCTCCCGACGCAGCGGGGGATAAACACCTCGATATTAGCTATGTCGTTCGCTGAGCGGAGTCGAAGCGAACTGGCTTCGACTCCGCTCAGCCAGCGGTGAACCGCCGCATCGCCCCGGCAATGGAAGGCGGTCCGGCCTCAAGCCTCCGGTACGAAAAAGAACGGGCTACCTTCGTGACCGGCGTGTTGCAGCGGGGCGTATTGCGGCGTTTGCTCGAAACCGCCGCGCGAGGCCGAGGTGCGAACTTGGTTGGCGACGTCGCGAAAGATGTCGTAATCCTCGATGATGCGCTTGTTGCCGCGCAGCACTTTCAAGAAGGCGTTGGCGAATACCGAATGATCGCCGCCGCCCTGGTCCATCACCGGTTTGACGCCGCCGGAGGTCAGCACGGTGCGGGCCTTGCGGGCGTTCATCGCCTTCAGCCAGCGTTCGCGCTTGGCTTCGTCCATGCCGTCCGGCAATTTGGCGATCGCCGAGCCGGTCAAGGCGCCGGAGTAGCACGAATCGGCGACGACCATGATGTGCTTGGCCGGCATGATGCCGATGAATTCGGTGATGCTTTGGCTGGAAATCCAGTTGGCGCTGTTGCCGACTTCGGCGTCGACCGGCAGCCAATAGGCGGTCTGGCTTTTGGCGTCAATTTCGCCGTGGCCGGCGTAATAAATCAGCAGATTGTCCTGGTCGGTGAGCTTTTGATTGAGTTCGTTGAGCGCCGACATGATCGCGTGGCGATTGGCGTTGATCAGCAACTTGGTTTTGAAACCGTAGCGCTCGCGTAACAACAGTTCGACGCTTTTGGCGTCGGCGATCGGGGTTTTCAGCGGGGCGTAGGCGCCGTAATCGTTGTTGCCGATGATTAGCGCGTAAAACTTGCCGAATTGAATGTCGCCGGGCCGCTTGATGTCGTTGGCGTTGCTGCTCGGATAACTGGTTTGGGCCTGATTGTCGCCGGCCAGCAGGCGTAGATTCAGGTTGCTGCTTTGGTTGCGTTTGTCGGTGGCGACGATTTGCACCAGGGTTTCGTCGCCTTGCAGGCTGACGTCGGTCTCGAAGCGGCCGTCGCTATCCACCTTGATGGCTTTGTCGTTCAGCATCAGTTTGCTCAAGCCCTTGATGGCGTCGATGCGGCCGACCAGGCGCTTGCTGCGTTCGCCGCTACTGAATTGGATCGCCGGAATGCCCCGCGTCACGGTGACGGCCGGTTCAAGCAACTCGATGTTCGGTCCGGAGCCGGAGGCCAGCAGCGTGGACTTTTGCTGTTCCAATTGTTGTTTCAGTTCGGCGATGTCCTTGGCTTGTTGTTGCAGCGCTTGTTTGCGGGCGTCGATGCGCGAGCGGTCCAGTTTGTCCGGCGAGGTCAGCCAGGCGGTCAATTCGGCCGATTGCTTTTGATAGGCTTCGATCTTTTCGTTCAATCGATTTTCGACATCGTTGGTCTTGATGACCTCCGGTGTTTTGCCGCTCCGGGGGGCATCGTCCGATTTTTGGCGTTGGCGTTCCTGCTTCAGTGTTTCGGTCAGCGTGCCGAGTCGCGCTTGCTGTTCCTTCAATTGGGCTTCTTTATCGCGCAACTGCCGTTCCAGCGCCGAGGTGTCGCCGCCGGACGGCGCGGCTTTTTGCTGTTGTAGCTTATGGCGTAGCGTTTCCAGTTCGGATTGGGCCTTGCGTAGGCTGTCTTGCTGGTCCAGCGCCTGCTGGCGGATGTCCTGCAACTGGCCTCGCAATGCCTCGGCTTCCTTGCGCGATTCGGCGACTTCGCCACGCAGGGTTTCCAGTTCCTTGGCATCGACCGCCGGGGCGAACTGGATGTCGGTTTGATCGAGGCCCGCCGACTTGCGGTACCAGCGCAATGCCGTATCCTTGTCCTGGGGGACGCCCAAGCCTTTCTCGTACAAATGGCCGAGATTCAATTGCGCCTGAAAATTGCCCTGGGCGGCGGCTTTTTCGTACCACTGGGCGGCCGCCTTATAATCGGCCGTGGTGCCCAAGCCTTTTTCGAAGATCTCGCCGACCGTCAATTGGGCGGCGGCATCGCCTTCCTGGGCCTTGGGCAGCCAGATTTTCAACGCGCTGGCATAGTTGGCGCGGTCGTAAGCCACATACTCGCCGCCGCGCACCTCGCAATCGGCGGCGGTGGTGCGGACCGGCCGGCGGGCGGACAGATAGGTCATTTCGGCGCCGAGTTTGCGGACCTGACCGGGCAGCAAGCAGTCGACGACCAGCAGCTTGTTGGTGTCGGCGACGATGTAGCCTTCGGTCGCCTTGGCCATTTCTTCCTGGCTGACGTCGCGGGCGCAGGCGCCGAGCAGAATGCCGGGGATGGCCAGGGCCAAGCCGCGGTGACGAAGATGCGATGCTTTCATGCGGACACCTATCGGGTGTGGGGACGGTGCGGGAACCATAGCAGAAAACCCCCGCGCTGCAAATCAACGGTCGCCGGCGGCCAAATCGTCGGCGATTTTCCGGAGTATGCCGGGCCAAAGTCCGGGCCAGCCTTGGGCGTGCCCGGCATCGACGATCTCGACGCGGGCGTTCGGACGTCGGCGCAAGGCCGTTTGGACTAGCGCGGGCGGAATGTTTTGGTCGGCGGCGCCCAGAAAATGCCATTCCGGCAAGCCGCTGGCCGGCCGCCGCGCCGGGTTGAGCGAAGCCGTCAAGGCTTGGTAATGGTGCAGATCGGTCCAGGCGTCGATGTCGTAATTGCCGGCAACCGTGACGACGCCCAGCGTTTGCGGGAGGCGTTCGGCTAATAGCAGCGCCAAGCTGCCGCCGCCGCTATGGCCGATCAGTAGAAGTTTTTTGAAACCGCGCCGTTCGGTATAGTCGCGCAAGGCGTCCGCGAGAGTTTGCACCACGATCTCGCCGTAACGGGCGTCGGTCCACAGCGGCGGCGCGCAGCCGGGGTCGACGGCGTGGCCGTTGTAGCAGGGGCGGGCAATATAAAGACTGGGCGCCGGATCGACGGCCTGTAACGGTAATGCCACCGAGGCGCGGGTGGTGGGGTCGGCGCTGGGCAGGATGCCGGCTTCATAGGGCCGGCCGTCGCCTTCTAGGTAGACATGCAGCCGTTCCGATGCCGTCGAGCCGGACCGGGAATAGGTATCGAGCCGGAAGCCGTTGGCGATCACGGTTTCGGCGGTTAAGCCGAATTGGCGGGCTTGATTTTGGAGCTTGGCGGAGGGCGAGGCGCAAGCGGCCGTGACGACCGTCAACAGCAGTGCCGCCAGCCGCCGCCCAATCGCGCTAGCTCGGCGGAATGGCGCAAGGCTTATCGGCATCGGCGGTCGCCGGTTTGCCGACGGCCTGAGCCAAACAGGCTAAAATCCATCATCGTCTTTAAACTTTGCATACTGTCATGTCCGCCTTTGATAACGCATTCACCGCCTTTCGGCAATCGCAAATCAGCTTAGCGCAATTGCTGGCGGCGGCCGAGGCCTTAAACGCCGGACCGGAAGCGGATTTGGCCGCCGCCCGGCTGAGCCTGGAGCAAGCGCTAGCCGAGGGTGAACTCGAAGGCGCGACCTACCGACTACTTGTCGGCATTTGGGATGACCGGACCCGATTGGCCGAGAGCACGAGTACGCCGCCGACCGCGGCCGACGATGCAACCTTGGTGGCGATGCCGGCGGATGGCCGGAAACTCGCCGAAGCCAAAAAACCGGAGGCGGGCGACGACCCGATGTGGGTGGCAACAGCGGCCGGCGACGGGGACGCCACCGAACTTCTGAACCCGGCGGCGACCGCCGACGCGACTCGAGTTGGCGAGACCGTGGTGCCGGAAGCCGCGCCGGCTTCGACCACCAAGACGCCGACCTTGAATACCGAGTCCTTGCTGCAAGGTCTGGATCCCAGTCTGCCGCGCACCGATCTGGTGGTCGGCGATACCGTCAAGAAACGTTTCGTGCTCGAGGAACTGCTGGGCGTCGGCGGGATGGGGATGGTATTCAAGGCCACCGACCTGCGTAAGGTCGAGGCGGCCGATAAGGATCCCTTTGTCGCGTTGAAGGTGCTGAACCGGGATTTTCAGTTCAACCCGATGGCCTTGGTGGCCTTGCAGCGCGAGACCAAGCGTGCTCAGACCCTAGCTCATCCGAATATCATTAAAGTCTACGACTTCGACCGCGACGACGCCGGCCACGTGTTTATGACGATGGAATATCTGCAAGGCCGGCCGCTCAGTCATTTGATCAGGGATCATGTCGATAGCGGTTTGCCGTTTAAAAAGGCTTGGCCGATTATTCACGCGATGGCCGAAGCACTGGGTTACGCGCACAAGAAAAAGATCGTTCATTCCGACTTCAAACCGGGTAACGTGTTTTTGGGCGACGACGGCGAAATTCGGGTGTTGGACTTCGGTATCGCTTGCGCGATCGGCCGTTCCGAAGCCGGCGGCGACGACGCGACCGTGTTCAATGCCCGCGACTTGGGCGCGCTGACGCCGGCTTACGCCAGCTTGGAGCAATTGCAAAACCGCGATCCGGACCCGCGCGACGATATTTACGCGCTGGCCTGCATCAGTTACGAGCTGCTGACCGGCAAGCATCCGTTCGGTAAGTTGTCGGCGGAGAAAGTACTGGAAGTCAATTTGCAGCCCAAGGCCATTCCCAAGCTGGGTCGGCGGCAGTGGAAAGGCTTGCAAAAGGCCTTGGCCTTGCGTCAGGACAAACGCACCGCGACGATACGCGAGTTTTTGGCGGCGTTGGCGCCGCGTTCGGCGGCCTTCTTCGCGTTGTGGGGCGCGGCGGTGCTGGTGGCGCTGTCCGGCGGATTCAGCATTTACTGGCGTTTGGCGCATCCGCCCGGCGAAACCGTGCCTCAGGTCGCGATCAAGGCCTTGACGCCGGAAGAAGTACAGAAAATCCAGGATTTACAGGAATTGGCGGCGATTCATTTGGATGTCGGCTATCTAACCGCACCGACCGGCAGCAACGCCTGGTGGGCCTATCAGGAAATCTTGAAAATCGACCCCTACAATCAGGTAGCCGTCGACGGCATCAATAAAATCGCCGATTTGTTGGAGCAGCAAGCCTGGGAGCTTTACGAAAAAGGCCAGCGCGCCGAGGCTTTGAAAAAAGTCGGCGAAGGGTTGGAGGTCAATCCCGGTCACAAGGGCTTGCTGAGCTTGCAAGACAAATTGCGGAGTTAATGAATCTGCGTGATTCTTATTTTAGCTTATAATTCAAGATGATTAATTACATTCTTAAATTTTGTCGAAATAGATTTGGCATGTAAGATGCCCGCATCGACTCAGAGGAGACATACTATGAAGAATAAGCAAAATACCGTTACGTCAATGTCGCCGACGGCGAGCCGGATCGGCGTGGGCGTCGCGCTGGCTCTGTGCGGAGCGGCGATGTCTACCGCGCGGGCGACGCCGGCCAGCTTCAACGAAAACCAGAGCTCGGTGGACAACGCCATTTCCAAATGCTCGAATTTTTACAATCAGCAGGAATCCAACGCGCCATCCGCGTGTAATATCGAGAGCATCTCGGACTTAAAGAGTCTGACGCCGGATCAGGTGTTCGGCATGGGCAGTATCGCGACACGGGTCAACGGCGGCAAGAATAGCTTGCCGTTCGGACAATCCGGCAAAATCAATTTGGGCGGTGGGGCCGGCGACGGCGATTTCTCGAAACTGTCGTTTTGGGGCAAGGTCGACAGTAGCTTTGGTTTGCACGACAACACGGCCTTGAATTTGGGCGGCTTTAAATTCGACAATCATAATTTCATGGCCGGCGCCGATTACCGTATCAGCGACCGCTGGTCCGCCGGCGCCGCCTTCAATTACAAGCGCGGCAATGCCACGTTTAACAGCGGCCGCGGCGAGACTTTGAGCGACAACTACATCGGCACGCTCTATAGCAGTTACTTCATTACCGATGCCTTGCACGTCGAGGGTACCGCGTCATACGGCGGCGTCGATTTCGAAACCAGCCGCAACATCAAGTTGGGCGGAACTTCGTCGATTGCCAGCGCGGCGCCGAGCGCCGATCAGTATGCTTTCAGCCTGGGCGGCGGCTACGACTTCAATTTCAAGGCCTTGACGGTAGCGCCTTATGCGCGCGGCGAATATACCGGTCTGGATATCGACAGCTATAGCGAGACCGGCAGTCCCGGCGCGGTGCGTTTCGGCAAGCAAAATATTCAATCGCTGATTTCGACGGTCGGCGTGCAGACCGCGTATTCGGTCAGCGTGCCGTGGGGGGTAGTGATTCCGCAGTTGCGCGGCGAATGGCATCATCAATTCATGGACGGCCGCCGCCAAGTCACCGGTAGCTTTGTCGCGGATGGTAGCGGCAGCACCTTTACGTTGGTCAACGACGCGCCGAGTCGCGATTACTATACCTTCGGCGCGGAAGTGTCCAGCGTGTTGCCGGGCGGCGTGTCGGCGTTTTTATCCTACGAAACCCTGCAAGGCTACCGGCATATCGACAGCAACCGCTTCATGCTGGGCGGCCGGATGGAGTTTTAAGTCTTTCCCGCCCGGTAAGCGCCGTCCGCGCCGCCTGGCGCGGCTGGCGTTTTTCGATGGGGCTCAATGCCCCGCCATGTTAGAATCCCGGCCATCATGACTTTCAGTTCGGCGAGTCCAGTGGCCAATTCATCCTTCCTAAGCGACCACACCGCGCCGGCGCGCGTGCGGGAAATCCCCTATAACTACACTTCGTTTTCCGATCGGGAAATCGTCATCCGTCTGCTCGGCGAGGACATCTGGTGGGTGTTGGATTCGCTGCGCGGCGAGCAAATCACCGGTCGCTCGGCGCGCATGCTTTACGAAGTGTTGGGCGATATTTGGGCGGTGCGCCGCAATCCCTATCTGGAAGACGATTTGCTGAACAATCGCGACCGGCGCCGGGCCTTGCTCGATGCGTTGCGTCACCGGTTGCGGCAAATGGAGACGCGACAAGCGGAAATTGCCGGCGATTCCGATCGGGCGGAACGCGTCGGTCAGTTGATCGCCGCCGTTCAGCAAGCCGTCGCCGATTTCGAGGCGCATTTCGAGCAAACCGGCCAGTTACGGCGTAGCGTATTGAGTTTGTTGACCCAATATACCCGCAAGGACAATATCTGTTTCGACGGCTTTGCCAGGGTCAGCCATGTTACCGACGCCACCGACTGGCGGGTCGAATATCCCTTCGTCGTGTTGTATCCGTCCAGCGAGGACGAGATCGGCCATTTGGTGCGCGGCTGCATCGAACTGGGTTTGACCATTATTCCGCGCGGCGGCGGCACCGGCTATACCGGCGGCGCGGTACCGCTGACGCCGTTTTCGGCGATCATCAATACCGAAAAACTGCTGGAAATGACGGCGGTCGAGCGCGAATCCCGCTTGCCGGGCGTAGATAGTCCGTACGCGACGATTTTCACCGGCGCCGGCGTCGTGACGCGCCGGGTCATGGAAGCCGCCGAGCGCTCGGGATTGGTGTTCGCCTGCGATCCAACCTCGGCCGATGCGTCTTGCGTGGGCGGCAATATCGCGATGAATGCCGGCGGTAAGAAAGCGGTGCTTTGGGGGACCGCGCTGGACAATCTGGCGTCGTGGCGGATGGTGACGCCGGACGGCAATTGGCTGGAAGTCGAGCGGCTCAATCACAATCTGGGCAAGATCCACGAGCAGGAGCAGGTCAGTTTTAACTTGAAGCGCTACGACAGTAGCCGTCGCAATCTGCTAAGCGAAGAACGCCTGGATCTGCCTGGCGCGTTGTTCCGCAAGGTCGGCTTGGGCAAGGATGTGACCGACAAGTTTCTTGGCGGTTTGCCGGGGATACAGAAAGAGGGTTGCGACGGCATTATTACTTCGGCGCGCTGGGTGCTGCATGAAATGCCGCCGTACGCGCGCACCTTCTGTCTGGAGTTTTTCGGGCAAGTGCGCGAGGCGGTGCCGTCCATCGTCGAAATTCGCGATTATCTGGCCGGGCTGCCGAAAGACGGTCCGGCGCGGGTGATGCTGGCCGGCTTGGAGCACCTGGACGAGCGCTACGTCAAGGCGGTCGGTTATGCGACCAAGGCCAAGCGCCACGGCCGGCCGAAAATGGTGTTGATCGGCGATATTGTCGGCGACGACGAACAGCAAGTCGCGCTGGCCGCGTCCGAAGTGGTCCGCTTGTGCAACGCCCGCGGCGCGGAAGGTTTTATCGCGGTCAGTCCGGAAACCCGCGCCAAGTTTTGGCTGGACAGGGCTAGAACGGCGGCGATCGCCCGCCATACCAATGCCTTCAAAATCAACGAAGACGTGGTGATACCGTTGCCGCGCATGGGCGATTATTGCGACGGCATCGAACGCATCAACATCGAATTGTCGCTGAGTAATAAATTGAGGCTGTGCGACGCGTTGAGCGACTTGTTGCGCGGCGATTTGCCGTTGCGCGCTTATGAAGACAGCGTCGATAAAAGCGAGTTGATCGGCGACCGCCGGGCGCTGGCGTTGGAAACCGTCGCGGCGGTGCGCGAGCGCTGGCAGTGGTTGTTTGATCATCTGGATTTGCCGCTGGCGCGGGCCGAGGCCGAATTCGAACGTTACGGCATCGGCGCCGGTCCGTTGACCAATAGAGCCACGGAGCCGACCTTATTTCACCGGGTTCAGGACTACTCGCTACGGATTTCCTGGAAATCCGAGCTGTTGCCGCGCTTGCGGGAGATCTTCGAGGGCGATAATTTTCGGCCGGTCGTCGAACGGATCGAGGCCACGCACAAGGAGATTTTACGTGGTCGAGTGTTCGTGGCCTTGCATATGCACGCCGGCGACGGCAATGTGCACACCAATCTGCCGGTCAACTCCGATCATTACCAAATGCTGCAAGAAGCCAACGCGGCGGTCGCCAGAATCATGGGACTGGCACGCTCGCTGGGCGGGGCGATTTCCGGCGAGCACGGTATCGGTATTACCAAGTACGAATTTCTCGATGCGGAGGAGCTCGCCGAGTTTCACCGCTATAAAAACCAGGTCGATCCGGAAGGGCGCTTCAATCGCGGCAAGTTGATGCCGGGCGGCGATCTGAGCTCGGCTTACACCACATCCTTCAGTTTGATGGGATTCGAGTCGCTGATCATGCAGCAGAGCGACATCGGCGCGATTTCCGATTCGGTCAAGGATTGCCTGCGTTGCGGTAAGTGCAAGCCGGTCTGCGCGACTCACGTGCCACGCGCCAATCTGCTCTATTCGCCGCGCAACAAGATTTTGGCGACGTCGCTGTTGATCGAGGCGTTCTTGTACGAGGAGCAAACCCGGCGCGGTATTTCGATTACGCATTGGAAGGAATTCGAGGACGTCGGCGAACACTGCACGGTGTGCCATAAATGTTTCAACCCTTGTCCGGTCGATATCGATTTCGGCGAGGTGTCGATGAACATGCGCAATTTGCTGCATAAAATGGGCAAGCAGAGTTTCAACCCGGGCAAGGCGCTGGCGATGGCGTTTTTGAATACGACCAGTCCGGGTACCGTGAAGGCGCTACGCGCGGCGATGGTGGATTGGGGATACAAGGCGCAGCGTTTGGGAACGGCGATGCTGGCACCGTGGGGCAGGGCGCAGAACCGCCAGCCGCCGGCGTCGGTGGGCAAGCCGGACGTGCGCGAGCAAGTCATTCATTTCATGAATCGGAAGATGCCGGCCAAATTGCCGAACAAGACGGCCAGGGCCTTGCTGGATATCGAGGACAATCAAATCGTCCCGATTATTCGCGATCACGCCAAGACCCGTTCGGATTCCGAGTCGGTGTTTTATTTTCCCGGCTGCGGCTCCGAGCGCTTGTTCTCGCAAGTCGGTCTGGCGACCCAGGCGATGCTATACCAAGTCGGCGTGCAAACCGTGTTGCCGCCCGGATATTTGTGTTGCGGTTATCCGCAGCGCGCCGCCGGCCAATTCGACAAGGCCGAAAAAATCACCACCGATAACCGGGTGTTGTTTCACCGGGTGGCGAATACCTTGAATTACCTGGACATCAAGACGGTTATCGTTAGTTGCGGCACTTGCCTGGATCAGTTGGTCGATTACGAGTTCGAAAAAATCTTTCCGGGCTGCCGGCTATTGGATATTCACGAATATTTGCTGGAAAAGGGCGTCAGGCTGGATGGGGTCGACGGTGCCCGTTATCTGTATCACGATCCTTGTCACAGTCCGTTTAAGCAGCAAGAGCCGTTGAAAGTCGTTAGCGGCTTACTGGGCGCGCCCGTCGGCAAGTCCGACCGGTGTTGCGGCGAATCCGGTACTCTGGCTGTGGCGCGGCCGGACATTTCGACGCAGGTCCGCTATCGCAAGGCCGAGGAGTTGCAGAACGACGCCGCCAAGCTGCGCGCCGACGGTTACGATGGTGCGGTGCGAATGTTGACCTCCTGTCCGTCCTGCATGCAAGGATTGCAGCGTTATCAAGACGATGTCGAACAACTGGAAGTCGATTACATCGTCGTCGAAATTGCCAAGCATGTGTTGGGCGAAAATTGGATGGCCGACTATTTGACCAAGGCCGGCAGCGGCGGCGTGGAGCGGGTGCTGCTTTAGTCCAACAAGCGGAAGTGATTTTTTGCTTTGGAGAATATAATCGGCGGGCTTGGCGGCGGCTTCAGTCGCGCCGAAGATATTCCGACACCAGTGTTTCCGTACTTTGCCCAACGGCTTTCAACGTAAAACTACTGTCGGTCTTGAAAAGAACTGTTCGCTCAAGACCGGAGATTTTTCGGTCGCCAAGTGACGGCGTTGCAGGCGGTTTATATAGGGTGTGTACTCGAACGAAGGGGTTTGAGTTCTGGCTTCCGAGGCGGGTTCCGCCCTGCTCCGAGTACTGATTCGCTCGCGGCGGGTTTGGCTCAATCCGATATGTCGCTGAATCCAGCCTGTACGAGCGACTCGGATGCGATAAGAATGACGAAGAAATGGACGATTTGGAGCGGGAAACGAGACTCGAACTCGCGACCCCAACCTTGGCAAGGTTGTGCTCTACCAACTGAGCTATTCCCGCTTGAAGATGACATTGCCCGTTTGGGAAAATGTCGGTTTGATATCGACATCGGTCCAATACCTATGGAGGCTGCGACCGGAATCGAACCGGTGTATACGGCTTTGCAGGCCGCTGCATAACCACTTTGCTACGCAGCCGTTTAAGGTCCAACAAAAAAGCCGCGTAGCGGCGCGGCTTTAAAATTTGGAGCGGGAAACGAGACTCGAACTCGCGACCCCAACCTTGGCAAGGTTGTGCTCTACCAACTGAGCTATTCCCGCTTTGTTTCCGATCCGGCGTATTATAGGGGGTAAATTTTTTAAGTCAACAGTTATTGCAGGTTGATGCCGGAAGTCCAGGCGCGACGGCCTTGGCATTCGCCGCTGGCGGTAATTTCGACTTCGGCCCAAACCAGGTTTTTGTCGGTGGTATCGTTCTGGATTTGTAGCAACTTGACCGGCGAATTCATCGGCATATGTTTGCATGCGCCGTCGCGGTCGTTTTCCTCGGTATCGTCGTAAGCCGCCAACGAGCCAGGGACGCCAACCAGTCTGACCGTGGCATTCGGATCGTAAGTATTCGGACTTTTCAGAACGTAACTTTGTCCAACGACCAGCGGTTTTTGCTGATGAACGGGCAATTTGGGGTTCGATCCACCGCTAAAGATCATCAAGAGCAACAGCAAGGCCACGCCGCCGACGCCGCCGTAAAATACTTTCGGATTGGATTCCTTCAGGGCCAATATGGTCGCCAAAGCGTTAGCCGCTCCGGCTTCGACAGGGGCCGCGGCAGGTTCCGCAACTGATGCCGGTTGATTGGGTTCCTCGGCAGGGCTGCTGTTCTCTGTGTCGTTGGTGTTTTCTTCAAGGCTCATGCGATGTTTCCTCTTAAGCTAGTTATTATTATGGGACGGGCCGCTAAAGTTACCATGCTGACCAAACATTTCAAGCATTCGTTTAAAAGTCGTTTATTTTTGAGGGGTAGCTTGCGAGGTCTTATGAATTTAAGGCTGGAAAAATGCTCGGCTTGGCTATATATTAGGAAATACTTAATTACCCCCATTTCAACGCCATGCACACAACAGGTACACGTTTCGCAGTCTTGCTGATGGCTTCGTCATTGGGTTTGACGGCCCATGCCGAGTCGGCCGGCTCGGTTTACACATTGGAGCGGGCCATCGATCAAGCGTTGGCCGGCAATCCCGAACTCAGCATTCTGCAAGCTAGAATCGAGCAGGCGAATGCCCAACTCGGCGAAGCCTTGGCCAGTTTTTATCCGCAGGTCAAAGCCAGCTTGTCCTACCAGCACAGCGACAATCCGGCGCAAGCGTTCGCGATGATCATCGCTCAGCGGCGGCTCGATTTTAACAGCGGTGATTTTAA
Organism: Methylomonas sp. LWB; assembly: GCF_001856095.1. Lineage (NCBI taxonomy): Bacteria > Pseudomonadati > Pseudomonadota > Gammaproteobacteria > Methylococcales > Methylococcaceae > Methylomonas > Methylomonas sp. LWB. The sequence continues at coordinate 90,350 of NZ_MKMC01000007.1, read as the reverse complement.
CCACCCAGGCGGCGTGGATAACTATCGCCCCCAAGTCACGGCTAGTTATTCGCTGTTTCGCGGCGGTCGGGATTACTATCTCGGTAAGGCCGCAGAGCTGGGCGTTGAGGCGTCGGAGCTGGAAAAATCGGCGCTTCGCAATCATTTGCTGAATAACGTGACTGCCGCCTATTACGGCGAACTGGCCGCGGTCGCGGCGCACAAGGTCAGTATCGGCGCGGTCGACGCCGTTGACAGCGAGTTGCGCCAATCCCGCTTGCGTTACGAGGCGGGCACCTTGCTGAAGTCGGAAGTCTTGTCGCTGGAGGTCCAATTGGCCGAAGCCAAGGATGCGGAAATTCAAGCGGCCAACGCCATCGAACTGGCACAGAACATGTTGAAAACCTTGCTCGGCTTGGGTGCCGGCGAGCCATTGTCGATAGCGGAGGCGGAGGCCGCGTTACCGGGCACGCCGGCGGCTTACGAAGAGCTGTTGAATCAAGCGCGGACCCATCCGGAATTACAGGCGGCCCAAAAACGAGTCGAAATCGCCGAACGGCAACTTTCGGCCGCGCAAGGCGCGCATTTACCGCGCGCCGATGCTTACGTCAGTTACGGCTCCGACAGCCGGGACTTGGCTTTCAGTGCCAATCGCGACAATGTCACTGCCGGCGTCACGGTCGAGCTGGACTTGTTTTCAGGTTTCGCCGCGCAAGAACGCATCAAAAAGGCCGAGCACGAATTGATCGCCGCCCAAGAAGCGGCGCGTCAGACCCGGTTACGTATCGAAAACGAGTTGCACAGTGCGCGCCTGAAACTGTCGGAAGCCCTGAATCGCGTGCAAGTCGCGGGCGTCGCGGTGTTGGCGGCCGAAGAAGCCCTGAGGCAGGTCAGCGAGCAATATCAGGCTGGCGTCGTGACGGTTACCCGCTATATCGAAGCCGAAGTGGCTAGAGACAAGGCCCACACCAGGCAAATCAACGCCCGATACGACGCGTTGCGCGCCGATGCGGAACTCAAGCAGGCTTACGGTGCTTGGCAATAAACTTCAGGAAGGAACATGACCTCTTCGAATACTCATTCCGCGTTGCCTGCCTGGGCAATTCCGCTGGCCGCCGTTTCGGCGCTGTTGTTGGTTATTTTCGTCGCATTGGGCATCATCGGCGGCCCAGAAAAAACCGAAGTCGGCACTACTCCGGCCGCCGTTAATTCGGTGCCGTCCGGCGCTCGAACTTACCGGGTCTCGTTGGCCGGTGCCGATCGACTGTTGGAATGGCAGGGCGTGGTGCGCTCGCGTCAGGCTGTCAAGATCAGTCCGAAATTTTCCGCGCGAATAGTGGAGATTCCGGTTAAGGTCGGAGACAGGCTGAAAAAAGGCGAGGTGATCGCCAAACTGGACGACCGCGACCCGCGTGCCGCCTATAGTGCGGCGGTTTCGGCGCAGGCAGCGGCTCAGGCTCAGGCAGTGCAAGCGGCTGCCGACGAAAAACGCGCTAGCGAACTGTTCGAAAAACAAGCCGCGACCCGACAAAGCTATGACGCCGCGCTGGCTCGGGCGAAGGCGGCCAGGGCCTTGGCCGAACAGGCCGCCAGCTCGGCTCGACAAAGTCAGGTGATGATGGCCGAAAACGTGTTGTACGCGCCGTTCGACGGCGTGGTGGGCGAACGTTACCAAGATCCCGGCGATATGGGCGCGCCCGGTCAGGCACTGGTCAGCTTTCACCAGCCCGATGCGCTTCGATTGGAAGTGTCGGTTGCCAGCACTTGTAGCGGCCGCATCGGTTTGGGCGATATCGCGGCGGTGCGTATCGACGGCGTCGATCTGATCGGCCGAGTGGCCGAATTGGCCCCGGAAGTCGATCCGCAAACCCGCACCCGTCTGGTCAAAGTCGATTTGCCGGCCACACCCGGTTTGCAGCACGGTCAGTTCGCCACGTTGGCGCTGCCTTGCGATACGGCCGAATCGGCCCTGTTGATCCCGGCCGGCGCGGTACTGAATTTCGGCCAGTTGCAGGCGGTGCGCGTGGTCGAAAACGGTGCTTGGCATATCCGGCACATTCGCACCGGAAAGCGTTACGGCGACCGGCTGGAAGTACTGACCGGCCTGCGCGACGGCGAAACCATCCTGGCAGATAGCGAGCTAGCCTTATGAGTTCGAGCAACGAGGCCAAAAAAGACACGCTGACGGTGGCGATTGTCCGGCTGTTTACCACGTCGCATCTGTCCCTGCTGTTCCTGCTGATTTCCCTGCTGGCCGGCGCCGCCGCGTTGACTCTGACGCCGCGCGAGGAAGATCCGCAAATCATCGTGCCGGTGATGGATGTCTTCGTCAAATACCCCGGCGCCACCGCCGAGGAAGTCGAAAAGCGCGTTACCACGCCTCTGGAAGTGTTTTTGAAGCAGATTCAAGGCGTCGAATATGTGTATTCCGCCTCCAGCCCCGGCCAAGCGCTGGTTACCGTGCGCTACGAAGTGGGGCAGAGCATCGTCGACAGCTTGATCAAAACTCACGACAAGTTGCAGGCCAATCTCGACATCATTCCGCCCGGCGTCACCAACTGGATGGTCAAGCCGGTCGAGATCGACGACGTGCCCATCGTGCTGCTGACCTTGTCGATGCCGAAAGCCCACGAAGACGTCATGGCTGTACGCCGCATCGGCGAAGAACTGATCGAACGCCTGCGCGCCATCGACGACATCGGTAAAAGCTGGGTAATCGGTGCCGCGCCTAGACGGATTTCCGTGCATCCCGATCCCGCCAAATTGCAAGCAGCCGGTGTTAGTATCGAGGAGATACAGCACGCCTTGATGCAAAGCAACGCCAATTTGCAGATCGGACACCTCAATCAAGCCGATAAAGACATCGTGTTGGAAGTGGGGCCGCAATTCCAAACCATCGAACAAGTGGGCGGCACGGTATTGAAAAACGTTGGCGGCCGCTTGGTTTATCTACGCGACGTCGCCGAAATCCTTGATGGTCCGCAAGATACCGACTACTACACCCGTATCGGTTTTGGTCCGGCGGCAGACAGTGCCGAGAGAGTGGGGCAAGCTTCTGGTCCCAAACCGCAGGTTGGTGACGAGCGACAGATGGCCACCATCGCCATTGCCAAACGCAAGGGCGCCAACGCGGTCGGTGTCGCCGAACAGGTGCTGGCATTGACCGAACAACTGCACGGCACGCTGATTCCGGACGACGTCCGGATCGACGTTACCCGCAACTACGGCGAAACCGCCAACCACAAAGTCAACGAATTGGTCATGCACCTCAGCATCGCCATTCTGACCATCATCGTGTTGCTGGCCTTGTCGTTGGGCTTCAAGGAATCCCTGATCGTGTCGCTGGCGGTGCCGATGACCTTTGCCGTCACCTTGCTGCTGGACTTGATCTTCGGTTACACCATCAACCGAGTCACCCTGTTCGCATTGATTCTGTCGCTGGGTCTGTTGGTCGACGACCCGATTGTCGACGTCGAGAACATCCACCGCCATTACAAGCTGCGCAAGGAACCGCCGCTGCAAGCCTTGCTGACCGCAGTCAACGAGATTCGTCCGCCGACGATATTGGCGACCTTCGCGGTGATCATGTCCTTCGTGCCGATGTTTTTCATCACCGGCATGATGGGGCCGTACATGGCACCGATGGCTTTCAACGTGCCGATCGCGATGCTGATGTCGCTGCTGATCGCCTTTACCGTTACACCTTGGGCCAGCTACAAACTGCTGAAAGGCGATTACGGCAAGGACCATGGACCCGAGTTCAAACTGCATGACACCCGTGGCTTCAAGCTGTATCACGCCATCATGACTCCGCTGCTGAACAATAAAGCCAAGGCCAAATGGTTCTTGTTGTTCGTGTTCGTGGCCTTCGTGTTGTCGGCGTTGATGGCGGTGTTCCGAGTCGTGCCGCTGAAACTCTTGCCGTTTGACAACAAAAACGAACTGCAGCTGGTGATCGACATGCCGCGCGGCTCGTCCCTGGAAGCCACCGACGAAGTCGCGGCGGCGCTCGGCCGTTACTTGTCGACCGTCAGCGAAGTCGCCAACTACCAAACCTATGTCGGCCTGGCCTCGCCGATGGATTTCAACGGCCTGGTGCGGCATTACTATCTGCGCCAGGGCGCTTATGTCGGCGATATTCGCGTGGTGTTCATCGACAAGACCCGCCGCGAACAACAGTCGCACGCGATTGCGCTCAGGATGCGGCCCGACATCGACAAGATCGAAAAGCAATACGGCGCCAACATCAAGATCGTCGAAATGCCGCCGGGGCCGCCGGTATTGTCCAGCGTGGTCGCGGAAGTCTACGGTCCTCCTGAAGCGACTTACCAGGACATCATCAAGGTCTCCAACCGGGTGCGCGGCGATCTGGAGCAAACCGAAGGCGTGACCGACGTCGACGATTATGTCGAAGCGCCGCAAGACCGCTTGCATTTCATGCTCGACCAGGACAAGGCCGCGCTGCTCGGCATCACCACCCAGCAAGTGGCCAATAGCCTGAAACTGGCGGTGGACGGTGGCATCGCCGGCACGCTGCATATCGCCAGCGAACGCCAGCCGCTGCTGATCGAACTGCAACTGCCGCGCGCCGCGCGTTCGTCGGAAGCCGATCTACTGACGCTGTCGGTCAAGTCCGCCCATGGCGACTTGGTGCGCTTGGGCGAACTCGGCCGCTTCGAGCACGAGCACGGCGATCAGACCATTTATCACAAAAACCTGGAGCGGGTGTCCTATGTGCTCGGCGAAATGGCCGGCCGCAGCCCGGTCGAAGCGGTGTGGGACTTGGGCGACAAGCTGGAAGAAAAGCCGCTGCCGCCCGGCTATCGCGCCGAAATGGCCGGCGAGGGCGAATGGAAGATCACCGTCGATGTGTTTAGGGATCTAGGCCTGGCCTTCGCGGCGGCGATGGTGATGATCTACATCCTGCTGGTTGGCCAGACCGGTTCCTTGGGTGTGCCGCTGATCATGATGATCGCGATACCGTTGACCGTGATCGGCATCATGCCCGGCTTTTGGTTCATCAACCTGTTTGCGTCGGACGTCGGCCAATACGCCGATCCGGTGTACTTCACCGCCACCGCGATGATAGGCATGATCGCGCTGGCCGGCATCGTCGTGCGCAACTCCATCATTCTGATCGACTTCATCGAGAACATCTATCGGGGCAACCCGGACATCAGTCTGGCCGACGCCATTATCGAAGCCGGCGCCACCCGTTTGAACCCGATCTTTCTGACCGCCGCGTCGGCCGTGCTGGGCTCGGTGATGATCGTGCTCGACCCGATCTTTTCCGGCTTGGCCTGGAGCTTCATCTTCGGCATCATCGCATCCACGTTGTTCTCGCTGGTGGTAATTCCGTTGGTGTATTTTCTGATTAATAGGAATATGCCCAAGGAAGTCGCGCTCGAAGAGTAACTATTGGGTGCGGCCAACCTGCGGGAGGGCAATGTATAGCGTCAAGATTGATAAAGGCCGCGGCCGCGTTGCGCTTCTTCTGGCACCGCGCGGAGCGGTGTTTGCCGATTCCTGCCCGGCGCGGGGAATCAGGGGAGAACGGCGTGTCTAAGCAAAAAACCGTCGCAAATACTTTCCGGTATGCGAAGTCTTATGTTTGGCAATTTGCTTGGGCGTGCCTTCCGCCATCAGCGTGCCGCCGCCGCTACCGCCTTCCGGCCCCATGTCGACTATCCAGTCGGCGGTTTTGATCACGTCGAGGTTGTGTTCGATGACGATCAAGGTGTTGCCGTGGTCGCGTAGGGTATGCAGCACGCTGAGCAGTTGCTTGATGTCGTGGAAATGCAGGCCGGTGGTGGGTTCGTCGAGAATATATAGCGTGGTGCCGGTGTCGCGTTTGGATAGTTCTTTCGCCAGCTTGACCCGTTGCGCTTCGCCACCGGACAGGGTCACGGCGTTCTGGCCAAGGGTGATGTAGCTCAAGCCGACATCGATCAGGGTGTGCAGCTTGCGGGCCAGGCTGGGAATTGCCGAGAAAAACGCCGCCGCGTCTTCGACGGTCATTTCCAAGACTTCGTGTATCGTCTTGCCCTTGTAGCGGATTTCCAGGGTTTCACGGTTATAGCGTTTGCCGTGGCAGATGTCGCAGGGTACGAAGATGTCTGGCAGAAAGTGCATTTCCACCTTGATTACGCCGTCGCCGGCGCAGGCCTCGCAGCGGCCGCCCTTGACATTGAAACTGAAACGGCCTGGGTTGTAACCACGCGAACGAGCCTCCGGCACCGCCGAGAACAGCTCGCGGATCGGCGTGAAGATGCCGGTGTAGGTGGCCGGATTCGAGCGGGGGGTACGGCCGATCGGGCTTTGATCGATGTCCACCACCTTGTCGAATTGCTCCAAGCCTTCGATGGCCGCGCACGGCGCCGGAATACAACTGGCGCCGTTGATCAGACGCGCGGCGTGGCTATATAGGGTGTCGTTGATCAAGGTCGATTTACCGGAGCCGGACACACCGGTCACGCAGGTCAACAGGCCGATCGGGAAACCGACTGTGACATTTTTAAGATTGTTGCCGGTCGCACCCTTGATGGTCAATTGCCGGGCAGTATCATTGGGCGCGGTTTTTTTCGGAATATCGATACCGAGGCTGCCGGACAGATACTGGCCGGTCAGCGAATTGGCATCGGCCAGAATTTGCGCGGGCGTGCCTTGCGCGACGATTTGACCGCCGTGCACGCCGGCGCCGGGGCCGATATCGACCACGTGGTCGGCGGCGCGAATGGCGTCTTCGTCGTGTTCGACGACGATCACGGTGTTGCCCAAGTCGCGCAATCTGAATAGCGTATTCAGCAAGCGTTCGTTGTCGCGCTGGTGCAAACCGATTGACGGTTCGTCCAGCACGTACATCACGCCGACCAGGCCGGCGCCAATTTGGCTAGCCAGCCTGATGCGTTGCGCTTCGCCGCCGGACAGCGTGTCGGCGCTGCGGTCCAGGGTCAGGTAATCCAGGCCGACGTTGACCAAAAACTCCAAGCGTTCCTGAATCTCCTTATTGATCTTGGCGGCGATTTCGCCGCGATGGCCGGGAATCGTCAGCGTCTGGAAGAAAGCCAATGTCTCCCGAATCGGCAAGCGAGTGATGTGATGAAGGGGACGGCCTTCGACGAACACGTTGCGCGCCGCTAAATTCAGGCGCGCGCCGTCGCAGACCGTGCAGGTCTGCTGCGCCAGATACTTGGCCAGTTCATCGCGTACCATCTGCGAATCGCTCTCGCGGTAGCGGCGCTCCATGTTGGGAATGATGCCTTCGAAGCTGTGCCGGCTGGTTTTGGCCTTGCCGTTGCCCATTTGGAATTGAAAGGCGATGGCTTCGTCGCCGCTACCATACAGAATCGCGGCTTGGACGGTTTTGGGGATATGCGAGAACGGCGCTTCCGGATCGAAACCGTAATGCGCGGCCAGCGCGCAGACGATTTGGTAGTAATAGGCGTTGCGCCGATCCCAGCCGCGCACCGCGCCGCCGGCCAGGCTGATCTCCGGATTGTGTACCACCAGTTGCGGATCGAAATGCTGGCGCACGCCCAGGCCGTCGCAACTGGGGCAAGCGCCTTTCGGGTTGTTGAAGGAAAAGATGCGCGGTTCGAGTTCGCTGAGACTATAGCCGCAGTGGGGGCAGGCGTAACGTTCCGAAAACAGCAGTTGCTGGTCGGTTTCCATCGACGCGGCAATCGCCAGGCCTTCCGACAGCCGCAATGCGGTTTCGAAGGATTCGGCCAGCCGCAGTTGAATGTCGTCGCGGATTTTAAAGCGATCGACGATGACTTCGATGGTGTGTTTTTTCTTTAAATCCAGGGCAGGGGGCTCGTCCAACTCGTAGACTTCGCCGTCGATGCGGGCGCGTAAAAATCCCTGGGCCTTCAAGTCTTCCAGCAACAGCACATGCTCGCCCTTACGCGCGTTGACCACCGGCGCCAGCAGCATCCAGCGCTCGCCTTCGGGCTGCGCCAATACTTGATCGACCATTTGGCTGACAGTCTGCGCTTCCAGCGATACGCCGTGCTCCGGGCAGCGCGGAATGCCGACTCGGGCGTACAACAAACGCAGATAATCGTAAATCTCGGTGATCGTTCCGACCGTGGAGCGCGGATTGTGCGAGGTGGATTTTTGCTCGATGGAAATCGCCGGCGACAAGCCTTCGATATGATCGACGTCCGGCTTCTCCATCATCGACAAGAACTGGCGGGCGTAGGCCGACAGCGACTCGACGTAACGACGTTGGCCCTCGGCGTAAATGGTATCGAAAGCCAGCGACGACTTGCCGGAACCGGACAGGCCGGTAATGACGATCAACTTGTCGCGCGGTAGGTCGATGTCGATGTTCTTTAGATTGTGGGTGCGGGCGCCGCGTATGCTTATGGTGTCCATTGCTGAGCATAGTGAAAATTTACACAGCTCGATACTATAAAGGTTGGCCTGAGTCTGGGTAAAGAAGGCTGCGTAATTTATCCTTGGTCCGGATAATGGCAAATCCTAAGTTTTCCCGCATTTGAACGTCTTTTGTTTGGTCATCCGGATTTCGGGGCGGCTTATTAGCGGACTCAGAATAGACTGTTTGTTGAACTCCGAAACCTACATTGGTTATCAATGGAATAGCAGTGCTATGATTCGGTCGTTGACGATGTATTTCAAAGCTTAAATCCGACCTTTGGGGGATTAATGTCCGGCAAGATCATGGATTTTTACAACTGGGCTCGGCCTTGGCGAGAGCGGTTCGGTATATGGCACGGCCTGAAAATTGCGATGGTCATGCGTAAAGCACTTTGGTCTTTACCTGCGAACAGTGAAGTTGTTGTTAAAGTGCCAGGTATTTCTAAACCGATAACTCTTCGGGCCGGTACTTCCGATCCGGAAGTGTTTATGCAGATTTTTAAGGAACTTCAAGCTGATTTCCCCATTTCTGGTGAACCTCGAGTGATCGTCGATGCTGGTGCCAACATTGGATTGGCTAGCGTCGTGTTTGCACATCGGTTTCCTCGGGCGGAAATATTGGCGTTGGAGATTGACCGGCAAAATTTCGAACTATTACGGAGAAATACTGCGGACTATCCTAATGTCAAGGCAGTTTTGAAGGGGCTTTGGTCTAAAAAAACCGATATTTTCGTCACAAATCCTGGGGCCGAATCCTGGGCTTTTCAGGTATCTGAGCAATCTGTGTCGGATGGTCGGTCGATAAGCGCGTTGGGTGTGAAAGATATATTGGAAGAATATTCATACGCTAGAATCGATTTACTGAAGATAGACATTGAGGGGAGTGAGTATGAAGTTTTCAAGGATGGTGTTGACGATTGGATAGACCGGGTTGGAATGCTCGCCATAGAAGTACACGATAGATTCCGTCCCGGTTGTACGGAGGCGATTCGGCGAGCTCTGCAGCCTTATGGTTTTATTGAGTCAAACTGGGCGGAATACTTGCTGTTTACCCGCGATGAATGACATGCAAATGCGCAGATTATCTGGAAACACATAGGATATGTCTATCTCCGCCACGCCATCCAGACTCTTGTCGGGATTGTGTTACGCCTGTTGCGGATCGAAATGTTGGCGTACGTTCTGGCTATCTCAATTGGGTCAGGCGTAGCGCTCGGAGAACAACAGCGGAGTTGCTCGCCACTTTCCTTCGAAGTCGCAATAGCCAAGCCCTCCGACAAGCGCCAGGCGGTTTCGAAGGATTCGGTCAACCGAGTTGACGCGGGCGCGCGAAAAGCCCAGGGTCTTCCAGTAGTACACACGTGCTCGTCCTTGCGCGCGTTGACTAGCGGCGTCCAGCGCTCGCCTTCGGGCTGCGCCAATCTTGATCGACCACCTGACTGACAGTCTGCATGCTATACGGGCTGAATCCGGTCAGGCCGATTAGCGGGGCGAAGGCCTAGGCAACGATGCCGCGCGCGACGTGCGGGTTGGGCGCGCTTTCAAAGTTTGCCGTGTATCGGCAGGCGGGGTTCGCTTTGAATGTCGATCTGAATCGCGCCAAGTAATAATTGAAAGCCTAACACGATAGGCAGCACCGCCAACATCACGGTACCTGCGCTGGATAATACCCCGGCCATGCTGTTGTGGTACCAATGCCAGGCGCCGAATAAGGCGCCGCCGCCGAATAAGATCGAGCCGCTGATAAACATGATTGAGGCGGCATTAAAACCGCGGAGAAAATAACTGTAAAACAGTCGCTTGAAAAAACGGTTTAAATACAGCCCGGAAAATTCGAAGACGATGCGGCCGATTGACAGGTTGCTCACCTCGTTGGCGTAAACCGCGCGCATCGGAACGTCCTCGACCACCGCCCGCATCACGTTCAAACGAAATAGCAGATCGGATTCGAAGAAAAAGCGCCGAGACAGTTTGTCGAGCGGCAATTCCTCGGCGATTTTGGCGTGTATCGCGACGTAGCCGTTGGTGGGGTCCATGATGTTCCAATAACCGGTCGACATTTTGGCGATGAACGACAATAGGGTGTTACCCAATAGACGCAAAGTCGGCATGCCGTGCAGATAATCCAGCCGGTAAAAGCGGTTGCCCTTGCAATAGTCGGCTCGTCCCAAGCGAATCGGTTCGACGAATTTGTCGATCAGGGCGGGGTCCATCTGGCCGTCGCCGTCGATTTTGACGATGATGTCGGTGTGGTCGGCCAAGGCGGCGCGGATGCCGGAGATTACCGCTCCGCCGACGCCTTGGTTTTTAGCGTGACGCAGAATTCTCAGGCGCGGATCGCTGAGGTGTTGTTCGACCCAGTCGGCGGTTCGTTCGGGGCAGGCGTCGTCCACCAAATAGATCGCCGACACTTGCGGACCGATCCGGGTTAATACTCGCAGCACTTCGGCGCCGGTCTTGTAACAGGGAATCACTACCGCAATCCGCATCAGGCGCTTCCTATCGCGACGATGCCGGCGACGATGAGTAGCGAGCCGAATAACATTTGTAAATTCCAGACTTCGCCAAACAGATGGTGCGCGGCCAGCGGCACGATTAAGTAGGCCGCCGCGGTGAACGGATAAGCCTTGCCTAGCGGAACCGAATTTAGGACGTACACCCACAAGCCAGTGGTCAGTGCGTATAACAGCAGGCCGCCGAGTAAATAGGGATTGCGCAGGGCATCCAGCAGTCCGGCGCTGAGAGTAGCGGTTGAAATTGAGGTTGCGGCCTTTTTAAACAGTAACTGACCGGCCGCCAACGCCAGCGTTACAGTCAGGCACAACAACAGACTAAGTGGTTTCATCGGCGCGCCTCCTCAGCCAAGCGGGCATGCGCGCGACCAGACCGGCAGCCAGCGCGTATGCGATCGGATAGATCGGGAAGGCGTAACGCGGTAGCGGCGCCAACACGGTATGAACGGCGGTGAAATAGACGACCAGCGCCGCGCAAAGCAACCACGCCGGCTGGGTCGCGGGACTCGAGCGGCGGCGGCAAAGGTCGATCAGAGTCCAAAGGCAAGCGGCGGCCGTCAGCGCGATGATGAACGGATGCAGCGCCATCATGCCGTTCAAGCTGGCCGCCGGAATGGCTTGCCGGGTAAATACCGACGAATTGATGTTATAAACGTACGGGCCGCCAGGGCCGGCCACTTCTTCGGCTTGCCAGTACATCATCGGCTTACCGAACACATACCAATTTAAAAATTTCCAGGGTTCCGCTGCGGCGCGCTCGCGAATGACCCGATAGGCCTCACCCAAGCTTTGGCTCATGGCCGCATATTGGGGGTCTTCTCGGTAGGGATACGCTTTAAACTCCGGGCTTTTAAAAATTAAGTCGGGGTAACCGCCCAAGGTCAGGGCCGCCGCAGCCAAACTGACTTCTCCGGCTTGGCGGTGCTTGGATTGCCAAATTTGCCAGGGTGACCAAATCACTGCGGCGGTCACAGCCATGATCAGGCAATTTTTTAAATGGTTTCGGGTCCACCAAGCCAGCGGCAGCAGCGTGCCGGGAAGCAGCAATACAGCCGGGCGGACGTAAGCCGCTAAAGCCAATACCACGCCGCATGCCACGAATAGGGTCGGGCGACCTCTCGAAAACCCGGCAAGCAGCAGGGCCAAGCAGAATGTGATCAAGAAGCTCGACAAGGTTTCTGTCAGGATATAGCCCGCTCCGATAATCAATTGTGGCGACAGCGCGACCAACAAACCGGCAGGGACTGCGGCTTGCAAGCCACCGATCCGTAACGCCAAGTAGAACGCGCCCACGACGGTCAAGCTGGATAGAAGCGCCTGACTCAGTAAAACGGTATTGTAAAAGTGCTGGATGTCACCGGTAGCGTCCAATATTACCGCTAGAAAGGCCGGATAGCCGGGACTGATCAACGTGGATGGCGTAAACGGGGCCGATTCGGCCAGCGAATAACCGTGATTTTCGACCAAATTGATTGCCAGTTGCAGATATTTGCCGGCGTCGGCTCGAAACGGGTAGTCGATTTCCATCGAGTATACGTAGCTCAAACGCGGCAGCAGTCCGCAGACGAAAACGAAAGCGGCAAACATTGCCGCCGAATAGGGTTTTGCCCGCAGTGTCATCGGATTTAACAAGTTGAGGTGAAAACCTATCGTTGTCTTCGAGAAAGCACGCGGCGTTCCCGCAACAACGATAACCGGCATCTAACTGTAGCCGAAAAATCTCGGAAGTCCGTCAACAGGTCTCCGAAACATGCGCGCGAATATGGCCGATTAACGTGGCGCGGTTTGGATTGAAGGCGGCTGTAATGGCGGTGGAGCCGTTTTACGCGGCAACGTCGCAAGTTCCACAACTTCCGAAAAGCCGCCGGATGTTAGTCGATAGTCTGAGTCCAGCGGCAGCGTTGCTTGACGGTTTCGGCGGTATGCGGATTGTCGATGCCCTTGGCGATCAGTGCGATGACTCGGTCATCGGTATCGTAGCCGACGTGGGCATCCATCGGGTTGGCCAGTTTGCCGAGCCCGAAGGCGTCGTAGACCCGGGCCACGTTGATATTGATGTTGGTGACGTTGACGCACAGACGCGAATCCAAATATTTGTTGGCGAAGTCGTGCGGGATCGCGTAGCTGAGTAGGTCGTTGGGGTCGCTGAAGGCAATGATCGAGGTTTTGGCCATGATGCGCTCGGCGTATTTGGCGCCGTCGGCTCGGCAATAAGCGGCCGATTGATTGGCGACTTCGGGCAACGAGCGTCCCAATTGCAGCATCGGCAATTGGTTGGACATCATGTAGATCGGAATTTCCTTATTTTTAAGAATATTGGTTAGTGCCGTGTAATAGCTGGCGGTTTCGCCGTTGCCCAGCTTGGCGGCGATTTTCTGCAGGCCGTCTATCGTAATTCGGCTGCCCAGGCTGTGCGAGACGAAGGCATAGCTATCGTTGTAAAACGGCGTGACGTTCTTGGTGGTGCAAACTTGGCGCACTTCATCCGGCAAACTGTTCCAGTCGCCCTGTATCATCCAGCAAAACGACTGAGCGAAGGCCGACAGGATGTCTTCGCGTTTCTCGCCCAAATAAATGATCGGGTCGGGGCCGGTGTCGTTGGAGAATTTTTTCAGCAGATCGTTGACTTCCGCGCGCCGAAACGACTGTTCGCCGGAGTTGTCGTAGGACAACACTTCTTTTTCCTTGGCGGTGATTTCCGACCAGGTCAGCTCGTAAAATAGTAATTCTTGAGTTTGGCTGGCGTCCAGATAGCGGTTGATACGCAAATTCCCCAGCGGCTTTTCCGGTACCGCCGTATCCGCCAATTGGATATTCTTGACGTTCTTACTGGTGACGGTCAGGTCCAGTTCCTTGGTCAGCTTTTCCATGAACTGCGTCGAATAACCTGGCAAATGATTGCCGACGCCATGCACCATCAAAACCTTCATCGTCCGCTTGGGAACTTCGAGTTGCGGTTTAATGCCGTTGAATTTGTCGCCCTTGATTTCGCAGACCCGGGTATCTTCCTGATCCTGCTTTTCCAATATCGCTTCGGTGATGCCTTTGCCGATGCTGGAGCAGCCGGTCGTTACCAGCGCCATCGTTAGTAGTAGGGGGATGCAATCGAGTCGGTTCATGGGGCGAGTTTATAAGTGGTGTTTTGCCGATCGGCGCTTCGAAAATTATTTATCCAGTTTCTTTTTGGCGGCGTCGGCTTCCGCGCCGATTTTTTCGACGGCTTCCCGATACTTGGCCTGAGCCTGGTTGGCCGATTCGGCGATGATGGCATTGTCGGTATTGGCTTCCTTGATCAGGCATTCGAAATAATCGCGGGATTTTTGCTGCCAAGTGTTGATTGCGGCGATACTTTTATTGAAAGTATCCACGTCGCTGTCGTCGATGACCGGCGCGTCGGGTTTGACGCCGCAGCCGGCGGGTTGCCAAGCGCCGCCGGACAAGGTGCCGGCCGTGGCGGGGCCCGCGAACAGCAGGGCGCAAAAGCTGAAAGACAGAATCGGGGTTTTCATCGGCAGACTCCTTGAGTGTCGGTAGGGTGGATTAACTGAGCATCTGGCGTATGTGTTCGATTTCATCCTTGGCCTGATCCAGCACGTTGATGCTCAGATCGGCGTCCAGATTGCCGGCGGCGATTTTTTTATAGGCCGGCAAGTCGTCCATTTTGGGCATTTTCTTGATGTCGACCTTGCCGATGAAACTATGCAATTGCGAGATCATCACAATATCGCAATAGCTGGCCTGGGCGCCGCCGTCGCGGTACCAGTTTTCGGCCTGAATGATGACATCCTCGAAATCGCTGGGAAAGTCCCATTTGCGAACGATCTGCACGCCGATCGGCGCACGTAGTTCCCGCACCGCTTCGGCCAAGTCGTCGGGGTTGGTCAGAATGTCGGGTTGGCGGTCGGCGTAAGCCAAGATCGGTACGACGCCGATGTCGTGAATCAGGCCCGCCAACATGGCTCGGTCCGGGTCGAAGCCCGGCGTCTTGTGCGCCAGTACCGCGCTGATCGCCGCGACATAGCTGCTATGCGACCAGAGTTCCTGCATCTTGCGGCGTATCACCGGCGATTTGGCATTGAACACCGCCTTCAGCGCGAACGCGGTGATGATGTCCTGGGCGGCTTTCAGGCCGAGCCGGGTCAAGGCTTCCGGGCAGCTTTCGATTCGGCGGCGGCCCCGGTACAACGGGCTGTTGGAGATCTTGATCAAGCGCGCGGTGATGCTTGGATCGATCTGTACGACGCGAGCGATTTTATTGCTGTTGGCACTGGGTTCGTTGATCGCCCGACGGATTTTCACCGAGACGTCGGGAATGGTCGGTAAAGCCAGGGAGTCGGATTGCATGTATTTGAAGCAATCCTGGTACAAGCGGTTTTTCGCCAGTTTGCTGTTTAGCGGGGGAGATATGGCCTCGGTCATTGTGTCGCTTAATTCGGACAAGCACGGGGGATTGGTTTAAAATCCGCCGCTTATGTTTAATCACCAATCGTCTATGAATCCAACATCGCCGGATGTTATCACAAGCCTGACCACCATCAGAGACTATATTCGCTGGGGTGCCAGCCGTTTCGCCGAGCACGGAATCTTTCTGGGGCACGGTACCGCGGCCCCGCTGGACGAAGCGGCGGCCATCGTATTGCATACCTTGCATCAGCCCTACGATTTGGCCGAGGCCTATCTGAACAGCGTGTTGACGATGTCCGAGCGCCAGGAAGTCTTGAATCTGATCGAGCGCCGCATCGTCGAGCGCAAGCCTTCGGCCTACCTGACGCATGAAGGGATTTTCGCCGGCTTGTCGTTTTACGTCGATGAGCGGGTGTTGGTGCCGCGCTCGCCGATCGCCGAATTGATCGCCGAGCGCTTCGAACCCTGGGTCGACGAATCCGAGGTGTTCAATGTGCTGGACCTGTGCACCGGTAGCGGCTGCATCGCGATCGCATGTGGCTACGCCTTTCCGGAAGCGCGTATCGATGCGCTGGATTTGTCGGAAGATGCGTTGGCGGTCGCTCAAATCAACGTCGAGAAACACGAGTTAACCGAACAAGTCGAGCTTTTCCAATCCGATCTGTTCGAACAACTGCCGGTCAAACCCTACGACATCATTGTCAGCAATCCGCCTTACGTGGCCTTGGCCGAGTGGCAAAGCCTGCCGGCCGAGTTTCACGCCGAGCCGGCCATGGGCTTCAAGGGCGGCGAGACCGGGTTGGATCTGGTGATTCGCATCCTGGCCGACGCCAACAGGTATTTGGCGGAGCAGGGCATCTTGGTCGTCGAGGTCGGCAGCAGCGCCGAGACCTTGCAGGCGATGTTTCCCAACGTGGCCTTCCATTGGCTGGAATTCGAACGCGGTGGCGACGGCGTGTTTCTGTTGACCGCCCAACAGGTCGCGGCCCACCACACTCTTTTTGCTAGCGCTTTATAGATCATGTCCGGAAATACCATAGGCAAACTGTTTACCGTCACCACCTTCGGCGAAAGCCACGGCCCGGCGCTCGGCGCGATCGTCGACGGTTGCCCGCCGGGATTGGAACTTTGCGAAGCCGATTTGCAATTCGATCTGGATCGCCGCAAGCCCGGCACGTCGCGTCACACCACCCAGCGCCGCGAGGCCGACGAGGTCAAGATTCTGTCCGGCGTGTTCGAAGGCAAAACCACCGGCTGTCCGATCGGCTTGTTGATCGAGAACACCGACCAGCGCTCCAAGGACTACGGCAAAATCGCCGACAGTTTCCGTCCCGGCCACGCCGATTACACCTATCACCACAAATACGGTTTTCGCGATTATCGCGGCGGCGGCCGTTCGTCGGCGCGGGAAACCGCGATGCGGGTCGCGGCCGGGGCGATCGCCAAGAAATATTTGCTGCAGCAGCACGGCGTGCAGGTGCGCGGTTATTTGTCGCAATTGGGGCCGATCAAGATCGAAGCCTTCGATTGGCAGGAAATTCCGAACAACCCGTTTTTCTGCCCCGATGCCGGCAAGGTCGCCGAAATGGAAAAATACATGGATGCCTTGCGTAAGGAGGGCGAGTCGATAGGCGCTAAGATCGAGGTCATTGCCAGCCAGGTGCCGCCGGGCTTGGGCGAGCCGATTTTCGACCGCCTGGACGCCGAGCTGGCCTATGCCTTGATGAGCATCAACGCGGTGAAAGGCGTGGAAATCGGCGATGGTTTCGACTGCATCGCCACCAAGGGCACGCAATTTCGCGACGAAATCACCCCGGACGGTTTCTTGAGCAACCACGCCGGCGGCATCTTGGGCGGCATTTCCACCGGGCAGGACATCGTCGCGCGGATTGCGTTGAAACCGACGTCCAGTCTGCGCTTGCCCGGCCGTAGCATCAATAGCAAGGGAGAGCCGATAGAGGTGGTTACCGAAGGCCGTCACGACCCTTGCGTCGGTATTCGAGCCACGCCGATCGCCGAGGCGATGGTGGCGCTGGTGCTGATGGATCATCTGTTGCGCCACCGCGCTCAAAACCTGCACGTCGATTGCGGATTGCCGATCCTACGTTAAATGCCCGTTCCTTACTGGCGTTTATCGAGCTTTTACTTCTTTTATTTCGCGACGCTGGGTTCGTTCCTGCCGTTCTGGAGTCTGTATTTGCGGCAGGTCGGGTTTGCCGCCGATCAGATCGGCGAGCTGACCGCGCTGATGGTCGCGACCAAGATCGTCGCGCCCAATTGCTGGGGTTGGTTGGCCGATAAAACCGGCCGCAATCTGGGCCTGATTCGGCTGACCTCGCTGCTGGCGGTAGTCAGTTTCGCGGCGTTTGCCTATCGTAGCGACTTTCGTTGGTATGCGGCGGTCACGATATTGTTCAGTTTTTTTTGGAACGCGACGCTGCCGCAGTTCGAAGCCGCGACCTTGTTTCATTTGAAAGCCGAGCCGCAACGTTACAGCCGGATTCGGCTGTGGGGTTCGATTGGGTTCATCACGGCAGTGTTGGGCATAGGCCGCTTTGTCGACGCTTTCAGCATCGCTTATTTGCCGCTCATCATTGCCGGCTTGATGATCCTGAATTGGTTGACCGCGCTGATCACGCCGGAAGCGGCGCCGCGTCACGCGAGTCGCGGCGGCGATGCCGGTTTGTGGCGGGTGCTGCGCCGGCCGGAGGTTCTGGCGTTTTTGTTGGTATATCTGTTGCTGCAGGCCGCGCACGGGCCGTATTACGTATTCTATTCCGTGTATTTGCAGCAACACGGTTATTCGGCCAGCGCGACCGGTCTGCTGTGGGCGTCCGGCGTCGCCGCCGAAGTGTTAATCTTCGTCGCGATGCGGCCCTTGCTGAAATGGATAGGATCTCGCGGCCTGTTGCTGGCGTCCATCGTACTGAGCGTGGTGCGCTGGATGCTGATTGCCGACGCGGTCGACTCGCTGGCGCTGACCGTTGTCGCGCAACTGTTGCATGCCGCGACCTTCGGCGTGGCCCATGTCGTGGCGATGCAGTTGCTATTTCAATATTTCGGCGAAACCCATCAGGCCAAGGGCCAGGCCTTGTACAGCAGCGTCAGTTTCGGAGTCGGCGGCATGTTGGGTAGTTTGTACAGCGGTTACTTCTGGGCGTTGCTGGGCGGGCGTCTGGTTTACATCATCGCCGCGCTGATCTGCTGTCTGGCCTTGCTGGCGGCTTATCTGGGCGTTGCTCGGGAAAGGCGGCCGCGAATCGGTTAAAATTTGTCCGAAGTCACTACGAGGAAACGAAAGAGTGTTCGAGGTAATCAGAAACGGCGGCTGGATGATGGCGCCCATCATTTTATGTTCCATCGTCGCGATGGCGATTATCGGCGAGCGGTTTTGGTCGCTACGACGCAAACGGATTTTGCCGGTCGATCTGGTGCCTTACATTTGGCAGTTACACCGCGAGCACAAGTTGGACGAGGCGGCGATCCGCCGGATCAAACTCAGCTCGCCGCTTGGGCGGATACTGGCGGCCGGCTTGGTCAATCGTAAGCATGGCCGGGAAATCATGAAGTCCAGCATCGAGGAAGTCGGCCGCCAGGTCGCTCACGAACTGGAGCGCTATTTGAACGCGCTGGGTAGTATCGCATCGATTACGCCGCTGTTGGGCCTGCTCGGTACCGTGGACGGCATCATTCGGGTGTTTTCCGACATCGCGGTCGGCGGTATGGGCGACCCGGCGGTGCTGAGCGGCGGCATCTCCGAAGCCTTGATCTGTACCGCTTCCGGCTTGACGGTGGCGATTCCCAGTCTGTTCTTTCATCGCTATTTCGAGCGTTTGGTCGACGACCACGTGGTGCGGATGGAAGAGGAGTCGTTGCGTTTGATCGACATCATGCAGGGCGCGCGGGAGGAAGTCTGATGGACTTTCGCCGCAAGCGCCGGGCGCCGGTCGACATCGGTTTGATTCCGATGATCGACGTGTTGCTGGTGTTGCTGTTTTTCTTCATGGTGGCGACGACGTTTCGGCATCATTCCGAACTGAAGATCAATCTGCCCGAAGCCCAGGGCAACGACACTCAGCCGAGCGGTAAGGAAATCAATCTGTACGTGGACGCCAAGGGCGTTTACGCGCTGGCCGGCGACGATAACCAGTTCCACGAACTGGTCAACCAAACTCCGGAAGGTTTGCGGGCCGAACTTGCGAAACTGGCCGGCGAAACCCGTTTGTTACCGTTCATCATCAGCGCCGACGGCAAGGCGCCGCACCAGGCCGTCGTCGGCGCGCTGGATGTCGCCAATCAACTGGGTTTTCATCATATTACCTTTGCCGTGAATAAGCCGGAGCCGCGATGAAAGCGAGGCTGATCCGCTGGTTTGAGGATGCTTGGTACAAGGAAATGTATTTGTCCGCCTGGCTGATGCCTTGGTCGATGTTTTATGTCGATGCGATACGGCTGCGGCGCTGGCTTTACCGGGTCGGCATTTGGAAGACGGTCAAGCTGCCGGTGCCGGTTATCGTGGTCGGCAACATCACCGTCGGCGGTACCGGCAAAACGCCATTGGTGGTGTACGTTGTCGAATGGCTGAAAAGCCAAGGCTATCGGCCCGGCGTGATTAGTCGTGGCTACGGCGGCGCGAAAGACCAGAAGCCGCGCTGGGTCACCCCCGCCAGCGATCCGGCCCAGGTTGGCGACGAAGCGGTGCTGTTGGCGGCGCGTTGCGCCTGTCCGGTGGTGGTTGGCGCCGACCGACCGGCCGCCGGCCGCGAGTTGCTGTCCAAACAAGCCTGCGACGTGCTGGTGTCCGATGACGGCCTGCAACATTATGCGTTGGCACGCGACATCGAAATCGTCGTGATCGACGGTCAGCGGCGTTTCGGCAACGGCTATTGCCTGCCGGTCGGGCCGCTACGCGAGCCGCCGGAACGTGTTAAGCAGGTGGATTTGGTCGTCGTCAACGGCGGTAACGAGCTGTTGGAACGCGAAATTGCCATGCAATGCCTGGGCGATGTGTTGGTCAATCTACAATCCGGCGAGCACCGGCCGCTGGCTGAGTTTGCCGGCCTGGATTGCCGGGCGATTGCCGGGATCGGTAACCCTCAGCGTTTTTTCCGGCAGCTGGCGGAGGTCGGTTTGCGGTGTTCCGGCACGGCGTTTCCCGATCACCATATCTATACCGCTGCCGATCTGGGTGGCGACGATGGCACACCGCTAATCATGACCGAGAAAGATGCGGTTAAATGCCGCTACCTTGCTCGGCCGAATTTCTGGTATCTGCCGATCGCCGCCGAATTGCCGGAGGCGTTCTCTCAACAATTGCTCACACTACTGAAAGATAAAGCCCATGGATAAAAAATCGCTCGAGATCTTGGCCTGCCCGATCTGCAAAAGTTCGCTGATCTACGACAAGGACAACCAGGAATTGATCTGCAAGGCCGACAAACTGGCCTTCCCGATCCGCGACGGTATTCCGGTGATGTTGGAAGACGATGCTCGCGAACTAAGTTTCGAAGAAGCGGAAGCCTTGCGCAAATGACCGCGTTCAAAGTGGTGATTCCGGCGCGTTACGCGTCCACCCGTTTGCCTGGTAAACCGTTGCTGGACATCGCTGGCAAACCGATGATCGCCCATGTTTGCGAGCGGGCGCTGGAAGCCGATGCCGAGCAAGTCGTCGTCGCCACCGACGATAGCCGAATATTCGATACGGTGTCCGCGCTGGGAATACAAACCGTGATGACCGATCCTAATCATCAATCCGGCACCGAACGCATCGCCGAAGTGGCGGAAAAGCTCGGCTGGCGGGACGGCGACATCGTCGTGAATCTGCAGGGCGACGAACCGTTGATACCGCCGGCCTGTATCCGCGACGCGGCCGAAGCCTTGGCCGGACAAAAACAAGCCGGTATCGCCACGCTGGCCGCGAAAATCGAAGATGCGGACGAGATCTTCAATCCCAATGCCGTCAAAGTGGTGCTCGATCAACACGGTTACGCGCTGTATTTCAGCAGGGCGCCGATACCCTGGCATCGCGCCAGTTTCCCGGATTGCCGCGACACAGCCGGATTAAACATGCCTTATTTGCGTCACATCGGCCTTTACGCCTACACGGTCGGATTTTTAAAGCGCTATTGCGGTTGGAGCCCATCGCCGCTGGAAAGCGTCGAGGCGCTGGAGCAGTTGCGCATTCTCTGGCACGGCGAGAAAGTCTTGGTCCAGATCGTCGACCGGATCCCGGAAGCCGGTGTCGATACCGAGGAGGATTTGCGGCGGGTTGCGGCACGACTGGCGCGGGCTTAGATCAAGTGGTTTCACCTTGCATCGCTGGGCGTGTATCGCCGCGATTCCGCTCGGGTCCCGCGGCCGACAGCTTGGCTGATTCAAGCCTAATTCTAATGGTACAATACACGGCTTTATGCCTGCCGCCGGAATCGTGGCCGGGAAGTTGCAATTAACGTGTGGTTGTCTATGAGTAAACTGAAGTGTGCCGTGATCGGTGCGGGATATTTAGGGAAATTTCATGCGGAAAAATACGCGTCGTTGAAAGACTGCGAGTTAGTGGCGGTCGTCGACATCAATCCCGAAGCGGCACAGTTGGTGGCGGAAAAACATGGGGTCGAGGCCATCACCGATTATCGGGCGTTGCTGGGTAAAGTCGATGCGGTCAGCATAGTCGTTCCGACCAGTCTGCACCATCAGGTTTCCAAGGATTTTTTGAATGCCGGCACGCATGTCCTGGTCGAGAAGCCGATTACGGTCACGGTCGAGGAAGCCGACGAACTGATCGCGATTGCCCGCGACAAGCATGTGATCTTGCAAGTCGGACATTTGGAGCGCTTCAATCCGGCGGTGCGAGGTCTGGAAAAACTCGAAGAGAAGCCGCTGTTCATCGAATCTCACCGCTTGTCGCCGTTCAATCCGCGCGCCAACGACGTCAGCGTCGTGTTGGACTTGATGATCCACGATATCGACATCATCCTGGCCCTGGTTGACTCCGAAATCGAGAAAATCGATGCCAGCGGTACCTCGGTATTGACCCAGGGTACCGACATCGCCAATGCCCGCATCACCTTCAAGAACGGTTGCGTCGCCAACGTGACCGCCAGCCGGATCAGCATGAAAATGGAGCGCAAGATGCGGATGTTCCGGCCCAGTTCCTATATCTCGGTGGATTTTCAAAATAGGGTATTGATTAAGCATAAGACCGGCGACAAGGAAATGTTTCCCGGCATTCCGGAAATCGTCACCGAAGAGTCGGTGTTCGAAAGCGGCGATGCCTTGCTGGAGGAAATCAAACATTTCGTCGCCTGCGTGCAATCCGGCGACAACCCGTTGGTACCGGGCGAAGCCGGCCGCAAGGCCCTGGCCACGGCGATCGAAATCAGTCAATTCTTAATTCAACGCTAGAGGGCTTGCGATGATTCCGATGGTCAACCTGAAGGCGCAGTTCGCCGACATCAAAGACGAAATCGAAGCCGGCATCGCCGCGACGATCGACAGTTGCTCGTTCATCCTCGGCCCCAACGTGCAAGCGTTCGAAAAAGAAGCCGCCGACTATTTGGGCGTCAAGCATGCCATCGGCTGCGCTTCCGGCACCGATGCGCTGCATCTGGCCTTGTTGGCGCACGGCATCGCGCCGGGCGACGAAGTGATTACCAGCGCGTTCACCTTCATCGCCACCGCCGAGGCCATCAAATATGTCGGTGCGACGCCGGTATTTGTCGATATCGATCCCGGCACCTTCAACATCACGCCGGATAATATCAAGCGTGCCATCACTCCGAAAACCAAGGCGGTGATGCCGGTGCATTTGTTCGGTCAACCGGCCGATCTGCCGGCGATCCGGGCCATTTGCGATAAACACGGTCTGAAGTTGATCGAGGACTGCGCCCAGTCTTTCGGCGCAACCGTCGCCAATCGTCAGACCGGCAGTTACGGCGACGCGGCGGGTTTCAGCTTCTTTCCCAGCAAAAACCTGGGCTGCTTCGGCGACGGCGGGCTGGTGACGACGTCATCAGACGAAGCCGCCGCCAAGATCAAGCAGTTCCGCAACCACGGCTCCGAAGTCCGTTATTACCACGACGTAGTCGGCTACAACAGCCGCCTGGATGAATTGCAAGCGGTCGTGTTGCGCGCCAAGCTCAAGCGTATCGATCAGTACAACGCGGCTCGTCGGCACGCCGCGCATTTGTATTCCAAATTGCTGGCCGATCTGCCGTTGACGACGCCATTCGAGGACGGCGTCGGCGTGCATGTCTATCATCAATATACGTTGTTGTGCGAGCGTCGCGACGAGGTGATGAAGGCTTTACACGACCGGCAAATCTCCAGTGCGATTTACTATCCGGTGCCCTTGCACAAGCAAAACGTGTTCAAGGACGATTGCGCCGGGCTGTCGTTGCCGGTGACCGAGGCCGTGGCCGCCGAATGCTTCTCGCTGCCGATTTGCTCCAATTTGGCCGACGACACCGTCGTTGAAATCGCCGATGCGATTCGCGGCGTCTTCCAAGCTTAATATCCAAGATGTAGGGTGGGCTAAGTACAACGCAGCCCACCAGCCACTCACAAATGACTAAGCGACCAGCGTACACGGTGCTGTTCAGCGCCGGCGAATCCTCCGGCGACCGGCACGCCGCCCACATGTATCAGGCAATGCGCGCCACAGATTCGGGAGTTCGCGGCCTGGGCATGGGGGGCAGCGCGATGCGCGAGGCCGGCATCGACATCCGCTACGACTCGTCCGGTATCGGCGTGATCGGTCTGGTCGAAGTCCTCAAACACTATCGGGAAATCCGCCGGGCGCTCAAGATCATGAAGGCCTTGGTTGTCGCCGAAAAGCCGGATTTGCTGGTGTGTGTCGATTACAAGGAATTCAACCTGAAGCTGGCCCAATTCGCCAAGCGGCTGGGCGTTAAGGTGTTGTTTTACGTCAGTCCGCAAGTGTGGGCCTGGCGGCCGGGTAGGGTGCTTACCTACGGCAAAGCCATCGACATGATGGCGGTAATTTTTCCGTTCGAAACCCGTTATTACCAGGCCGAAGGCGTCCCAGTCCGCTATGTCGGCCATCCGTCGGTCGATAAAGTAAAACCGCTATACGGCCGCGACGAAGATTTCAGCCGGTTCGATCTGGACCCGCTGCGGCCGGTGATCGGTATCCTGCCCGGTAGTCGAAGCAATGAAATTAAGCGCATGCTGCCGGTGATGCTGGAGGCGGCCGCCATACTGGCCCGTCGCGCACCTAAACCGCAATTTCTGTTGCCGCAGGCCGATAGCGTGGATGACGAGCAAATCCAATCCGCGCTAAGTCACGCCGGTGTCACGGTCCATGTGGTAAAACATCAAACTTATGATGCGATTCAATGCTGCGACGCGGTGATGACCACGTCGGGCACCGCATCCTTGGAAATCGCGTTGCTAACGGTGCCGATGGTGATTGTTTACCGCTTGGCCGCGTTCAGTTATTGGCTGGGCAAGCGCTTGGTCAGAATTCCGTTCATTGGCTTGCCGAACATCATCGCCGGACGAGCCATCGTCAAGGAACTGATTCAGGATGACTTGACGCCGGACAATCTAGCGGCCGAAGTAGAACGTTTGTTGGCGGACCGTGCGTATCGGGAAAATCAAATCGCCGACTTGCGCTCGGTCAAGCAGGCGTTGGGCGAGGGCGGTGGTTCCGCGAACATGGCGGCGCTGGCCTGGGAAATGCTGAAGGCCGGCGCTTAGCGCGGTTTTTGGGCTATTATCTGCGCGTGGAGGATTCTTCTCGCACGCCGACGGAAGCGGAACATGAGATTGAAAAAAACCTTGGGTTTTATCGTTAAGTTGTCGATCAGCGCCGGATTGCTAGCTTATTTGTTTAGCGTGGCGGACATCGATCAGTTTGTCGGACGCATCGCCAGCTTGGGCCCCGAGTTCGTGGTGTTCGGTTGGGTGTATTACGCGGTCTGCCAATGGATTTCGGCCTATCGCTGGCAATTGTTTCTGGTCGCCGAAGGTGCCAGCGTCTCGGTCTATCGATTGTTCAAATTCTACATGGTCGGCATGTTCTTGAACAATTTCATCCCCGGCGGTCTGGGCGGCGACATCGTTAAGGGCTATCGCCTGCATCAGACTATTAACAATCCAAACCTCGCCATCGTTTCGGTGTTTCTGGAACGCCTGACCGGTTTGGTCGGGTTGACGGTGTTGGCGGTTGCTGTTTCGCCGTTCAATCTGGTCAAGCTGCAATCGCAGACCGCGCTTTTGGCGGTGGCCGGATCGGCGCTGTTTTTGCTGCTGTTGATGCTGGTGATCTGGTGTCCGCCGATGGCCCGCTTGAACCTGTGGTTGTCTAAGAAGCTGTTTCCCAAGGCCTTGGGCGAAAAGATCGCCCAGTTGTATATGGCGCTGTATTCGTTCCGCAATCATCGGCGCACCTTGTTGGGGGCGACGGCGGTATCGACCGTGCTGCAATTGATGTTCGCCATCTACTACGCCTTGGCCGCCAAGGCCTTGCATATCGACGTCGATCCGATATATTTCATTTTGTTTTTGCCGGCGATTACCATCGTGACGATGGTACCGCTGTCGATCGGCGGATTGGGCATCCGCGAGGGCGTCATGATCGGGTTGTTCGGCTCGGTCGGGGTGTCCAGCGCCGACGTGTTGTCGATTTCGCTCAGCGTCTACAGCATCAATTTACTACTGAGCCTGTTCGGCGGACTGATGATGTTCGAGCGTCGGAAGGCCGGTAATCCGCGAGAGGCCACTTAGCATGTTGGCGCGGCTGACCCAAATTCCCCGGAATTATTATTTGTTCGCGGTCGGTTGGTTCGCCGTGCTGTTAGGCGTCCAGGCCGGCTGGTATTCGATCCCGTCTTCGGCGGCGTCCAGCTTCGGCAGCGCGAGCCTGCAACTGAGCGAGCACGCGGCTATCGGCTGGGAATTCGCCGTGCGCGCCGGACTGCTCTGCTATGCGGGCTTGGCGGTCGCCGCGCTGCGCGGGACTGTCGTTTTTCGGCGGCGGGTGATCGGCGCCGGCTGGTTGTTGTTGCTGTTAACACTGGCGTTTCCGTATGTGATGAATCACTGGTATCCGGAATACGGGCTGGATACCCGGGTGATTTATCGGCAGGTGGATAGGGTGGTGGACGACATGGAGGCCGGCTTGAACTGGCAACACTTCGACTGGCGGGAGAGTCGGATCATAATGACTCAAATGCCGCCGGATACGCTCAGCGCCACGGTGTTCGAGGACGAATGGGGCGTCAAGGCGGCGTTGCCGGAATATCAGACTCATGTTTTGCAAAATGTGCTCGGCTATTCGAACGAGTTTTTGAATTCGGTCGGCAAGGGCTGGATCTTTGCGATTCTTGGGTTGATTCTGACCATATTGCCGGCCCGTTGGCTGATTCCGGTATCCGCTGAAGCTGAACGATCGCCGAGGCTTTGGCCGATGTTCGTCGTGGTATTGGCCGGTTTGTTAATACCTAAATGGCTGGCTTATTACTACGTCGATCAGGGTAAAACCCGTTACGCCGCGGGCAATTGGCACGAAGCGGCGGACGATTGGCGGCGAGCGGCGTTCTGGAATCCGGGTGTGGATTACGCCTTGCCGTATTTCGCCGATTTGGGCGAAATGGCGCAAGCAAAAGAATGCGTCGCTTGCCCGGAATGGCCGCTGTTCGAACTGGCCAAAGCAGTCAGGACCGGCAATTACGCGCGCGCCGAACAATTGGCCGGCGAGCCGCTGACCCAACGCTTGGTCGAGATGCCGGCCTATCGATACTGGCTGTCGGCGGTGTTTCTCGAATACGGCGTGCAGGCGTTCAATGCCGGCCAGTACGGATTGGCCGAGGAATTGTGGAACAAAACCTTGGTGCAAATGCCGACCTCGGCGATGGCTTGGTATGGACTATCGTTGGTCTATTTGAAATACAAGCAATTCGAAAGGGCCGCCGAGGCGATCAATCAGGTGGTCGCCTTGCAGAAGTTCGTCAATTTCCGAAAGATGACGGTCTCCGGACAATATTGGGCGACCAAAAGCTGGGCGGCGTTCCGGCGCGACGATCCGGTGGCGGCCCATCAGCTCTATACCAAATATCTGACGCCGGACAGTTGGAAATAATATGGGTACGAACGGGATTCGGCACTGGCTGCCGTCGTTAGGCGCGTTGCTGGTGGCTTCGTTTTTGATCGCGTTGTGCCTGGCGAATTGGTTGCTACCGATTCGCCAGGGTCCGATTCGGGACCAAATGCCCGACGGTTGGATGGGCGCCGAGCATGCGGAGCGGCGCGCCTACTTTCGGCAGACATGGCGTTTGCCGTTCAAACCTGAACACGGCTGGGTCGCTCTGGCTGCCGACGATTACCAGCTGATGGTGAATGGCCGGGTGGTCTCGTGGAACAAATATTCGATCAACGCCTCGCTCCCTTTTCAAACCCGCTTTTCCGATCGTGCCCAGGGCCAAGTTCCCCATAGTTGGGATATGCCGCGCAACCCGACCTCGCAACGCGCCGCCAATGAAGAATGGCGCGTCTTGCACTACATCGACATCACCCCGTATTTACTGCCCGGCGAGAATACTCTGGCGGTCTACGTACAGTCGCAACACCTGCCGCGGCTGGCGATTAAGGGGGGAGCCAGTGGCGAGGGGCTGAAGGCTGATATCGACGGACGCGCCGAGGCTTGGCGAGCGCTGGATGTGGCGGCCAATTTGACAGGTAAGCGATTTTTCGAACCCGGTTACAACGAAACAGAGTGGCCCGCCGCGCGGCCTTTGGGGGAATTGGAGAAGCCGGTTTACGCGCCGGTTGATCCGACGATATGGACGACACCGCGTTCCGAGTTGGGCTTGTCCGGCGTATGGTTGGCCGGCGATATGCGTCTAGCAACCGAATTGGTGGATTTGCATCGCGTCGCGGGCGATTCGGCCTGGGTCAGAATCGGCTGCGATTGGCCGTACTACCTGTTTTGGGATGACGAGTTGGTCGGTGCCGGCGGTGGCGGCGGCGGAATCGAAGCCTTCGATATGACCCGGTTTCTGGCTGCGGATCGAGGTCGGCTCAGCGTGCGGGTCGTTAGACCGAACAGCGAAACCGCTCCGCCGGTGTTGTTTGTCGATGGCCGTTTGGGCCAGCGGGTGTTGGACGGCGGTTTGCATTGGCAAACTCAAATTCAAGCGCATCCGGATTGGTTGTCCGGTGCCGGCCAATGGATCGCGGCCGCGACATTGTCGGCCGACAGTCGGTTGGGGGCGTTGAAGCTGCAAACCGCCGAGCCTATCGATGCCGACTGGATGGTTCAGTTTTTGAGCTTGTGGCTGGTATCGGCCGGCGCTTGTTGGTTGGCGGTGCGCTTGTTCCGGCTCGGGGCAGGCGCGTCGGCGGAAGGCTATGCCGGACGTGGACCGTCGGGCTTATTGGCAATCGGAGCGATTGCGGCGCTGATGCTGATTGCGTTGCGAGTCCGTTACGGCGAAACCGACAGTGTCCTGTGGTTGGAAGATCCTGTTTGGCGTCCGATCTGGATGGGATGGGTGCCGACAGTGACTTTGCTGTCTTGGTGGTTATTGCGCCGCCCTGCTTTTAGCGTGTCGTGGCCGGAGACGGGGTGGTGGGTTCGCGACTCGCGTCTGTGGCTAGGGCTGACATTAGTGGCCGGTTTTGCATTGCGTTACTATCAGATTGGTTTCGACGATTTACAAGCGGACGAAAACGTCAGTTGGGACGCTTCGCGCGGTATCCTGAAGGGCTTGTCGCCCGAGGCGGTTTCCGGCGTGTTGTACACCCGTTCGCCGCTCTATCATTACGTGTTGGCCTTATGGTTGGCGGTCTTTGGCGACAGCAAGGAAATCGCCCGAGGTTTGTCGATAGTGCCGGGTTTGGGCGTGATAATCGCCGCGTATTTACTGACGCTAAGAATCGGCGGACGGCGCGGTTTGGCGCTGTTGGTCGCGGTATTGCTGGCCTTCGATCCGTGGCAGATCTTTATTTCCCGGATTATCCGGTTTTACCAGTTTATGCAGTTTCTGGGCGTGGTCAGCGTCTATCTGTTTTTGCGCGGCTTTATCTGGCGAGACGGTCGCCGCTACCAACATTGGTTCTTTGTATTCTGCACCGCGACGGCACTGAGCCAGGAAGTATTCGTGATTACCTTTCCGGCGTTTTGTATCGCCGGCTTTTTGTATTACAAACCGTTCGACTGGCGCGCAGACAGGTCGATATTGATCGGATTCGCGACGATGATGACGGTCACGATCGCCGATATGGTGATCTTTACGATACTCTGTTTGACCCCGCACGTCGGTATCGCGACGTCCAGCGATTCGATCATGAAGCTGCATTTGATCAACCCGCATGTCTTCATCAACTTGTTTTTGCTGGGCAACCAGCGCATGGCCCTGGCTTATAGCGTCTTGGTGGTTTCGGGGTTTTGGTATTGGTTCAGGGGGCGGAAATCCAATCCGGCCATTGTCACGTTGTATTTGCTGGTCTTTGTCAGCGCATTCGTCGCGTCGGTGCTGTTAATGCAGATCGCCAATCGCTACGTGTCGCCGTTGTATCCGTTTCTGATCGTGTTGGCGGTGTTGACCGGGCGAGGTTGGATAGACGTGCTGGCTGAACGTATCTTCGGAACGGGCGCCGCCGTCGAGTTGTTGCGTAACCGGTGGCGAACCATCGTCGCCGGATTATTGCTGACCCTGGTTCCGTTTCAATCCGATCCTCTGGCGCTGGTGGATGCGTATTCGCGGCCGATCAATATGGGCCACGAAACCGCCTACCACTTTATCGCGGCGCAAAAGTCACCCGACGATAAGATCTTGACGGTATCGCCGATGTCGGCGGCGATAGTCATGGGTGGTGTCGATTACTATTTGATGGAAACCTTGTCCTTCGACGAGGTATACCGGCACGCCTCGGTTCAGGGTCAAGTCGTGGATCGTTGGGCGGGCGGAAAACTGGTCACCAACCTCGAGGAATTGAGGCGCTTGTTCAATCAGCATCGACGGGTTTGGGTCATTACCGACGAGATGGAAAGCAAGAAAATGTCCGACGAGTTGCTTGGGTTTCTCGAGCGGACCAGCGAGGTCCGCTACGAATTCTTCGGCGGAAAGGTCCTGTTATGGGATGCCGGACGCGGTCTGTATTGAGTCTAGCTAGGCTCTAGAATGGGGCCGACGACGAAAAAAAGAGTTCCGCAAGCGCCGATGCGCGCGGAGGGTGGAGAAATGCATTTGCTAAACTATGTTAAATGACATAATATTTTCGCGGCATATCGCTTAACTGTTTTGTTGTTTTTAAGGTATTTGAATTTTTTTCTTGGAAATTCAATATCTAGGCTTGTGGCATTGTTTGTGCTCTCTTAGGAAATAGTGTGTTTTCACTTTTCCATCAGAGGTAGCAACATGGCGCAAGAATTGATCGTCACGAATTACGAAACCACTGCCCAACACTTAAACACCGGCGGTTTAGTCCTGGGCGCCGGGCTGGCAATTGCTTCGATGATTCTGGTACCGGCCCTAGCGATGCGTTTGGGGTTAAGCACTAGCTTGACCGGCGCGTTGCGCATCGCTTTGATGAAGGCATCCAGCAAAGCCGCGCGTGGTAAGTGCTGAACGGTAAAGTGTGCCTGTGATTTCGTCATCCATTAGCCGCCACGGGCCAAGGCGTTTATAATTCCTCCGGTTTCAGGCAAGGAATGATTAGGATTGGATGATATGGCGACGACCGAAAACGATAAAAACTGCGATTTGTGCGGGCTGACTGTCGAAGTCAGCGGTTTTGAACTTAAAACTGTCGAGGGCGACAAACAGTTCTGTTGCGAGGGTTGTAAGGGCATCTTTCAGATGCTTCATGAAGAACTGATACTACCCGACGACCACGATACAAAATCCCAACCTACTCGGAGCTAACCAGAGGATCGTTATGGCGCACAATCACGACAAGCAGGCGCGTTCACCCGACTCGTCGATGAGTAAGCAGGTTGTCGCGGGAACACTGGCTACCGCAACCGTCAACACTGGAGGAAAATTGATGAGCAAAATTGCAAAACATCCGATTTTATTGTTTGGCGCCGGCATGGTCGCCGGTTATTTCGTATACAAATACCGAAAAGAAATCGTAGCCAGCGCGGCAAAGACTATCGACGCCGGTAAGGATTTCGTATTGCATCAAAAGGAAACGCTGGAAGACATCGTCGCCGAAGCGAAAGAAGAGAATTGATCGCGTTGATGCGAACCCGGTTCTTCGATTCTGTTTTAAGAACGGGCGACAGCCGGCAAAGGTGTCGCCCGTCTTTGTTTCTATCCCATTGATATGGCCATACAAAGAGAATTTGTTCTGCGTTATCGCCACGAGGGCCACCTGCGCTTTCAACTGCCGGAGCGTGCTTGTCGGCCAAGGGCCGCCGAGGCGCTGGTAAACCGGATTCGCGAGCTGCCGGGTGTCCGAGCAGTCGATTTGTTTCGCGGCCAACGCAAGCTGGCGATCCGTTTTCAAGAAGCGGTCTGCGACTTTACCGGTTTGGCGCGCGCCATGCACAAAGCACTGGCGGAGTTGGAAGCTGAAGGGTGTTTCGACGACATCCCAGCGACGAAAGCGGCCGGCCGTTTGGCCCTCGGGATCAAGCGGCGACTGAAAAACACGCGGGTTGGCGCTTGGTTCGGTGAGAAAGTCCAGGCGGGCAAGGAAACCGTCGAGGCGGCCAAAGTGCTCGGCAAACTCAGTAGTAAAGGCCCCAAAGCCTTATTCAAGGATCCCGAGAAAGCCGTGATCGACTTTCTGAACGACGTGTTGGTACTGTATTTGATCAAAGCGCACTGGCCGCGAATTACCCAGCAATGGCTGCCCAGACCATGGACCTACCGCTACGAATGGCTGGCGGTGTTTTATATGTTTTTCTTGTTGGTCAGATCCCGTAGACCCAAATAAGCCGACTGGCCGTGGCCCGGCGCGGTGCGCCGGGTTGTTTGGTCAGTCACATCGAGGAGTGCAGTCTTAATGGTTACCGATAACAACCCCTATCGGCATTTTGAGGTCCGGCACCAATTACGCAACCGGATCAGAATTGTTACGCCGGTGTTGGTCGGCGATCCCGAGCGTAGTTACATTTTCGAAATCCTTCTTAAAAAA
This sequence comes from Methylomonas sp. LWB, assembly GCF_001856095.1. Classification (NCBI taxonomy): domain Bacteria; kingdom Pseudomonadati; phylum Pseudomonadota; class Gammaproteobacteria; order Methylococcales; family Methylococcaceae; genus Methylomonas; species Methylomonas sp. LWB. The sequence goes on along the minus strand of NZ_MKMC01000007.1, from coordinate 57,966 downwards.
AGACCGGAAATTAAGCGAGTACGCTCGGTAATTGCGATCGGTTCGGTTGCAATCGAATTCGACTCGAGTCGGCTTCCGGCTAAAAATCTGTTGATTTTGTTGGATGCGGTTCTCGGCAATATCGCCAGTAAGCGGCGGCTCGGCGTAGCCGATAAGAAAAAATTGCCCGAGGGACCATTGGCCGACATCGATTTGGCGGTGGAAGGCATGAGTTGCGCGTCTTGCGCGCTGTTGATCGAAATGGTCCTGAATCGCGACGAGCGGATCAAAAAGGCCAGCGTCAATTTCGCCACCGAAACCGTCAACGTCCAAGGTTGCTTGACCAAGGCCGATGTCATCGCAACCATCGAAAAACTTGGCTACAGCGCCTTGCAGGTCGATACCCTCTCGCAGCGGAAAAAATTGATCGAAAAGGAGTTGCAAAGAATTGACGTGGCCCGGCGTCGATTTGTATGGGCAGGGCTGCTGACCGCGCCGGTAGTGGCGGTAGCGATGACGATGCGCACCGGTGTTTGGCTGCACTGGTTGCAATTTGCCCTGACCACGCAAGTGGTGTTCGGTACCGGCAGCCAGTTTTTCGTCAAGGCCTATCGGCTAGCCAAGCAGCGCGCCGCCAATATGGATAGTTTAATCGCACTCGGCGTCGGCTCGGCCTATGGTTACAGTTTGCCGGCCTTGTTTGGCCGACGTAGTCACGTCTATTTCGAGGCGGCGGCGGCTATCGTCACCTTCGTGTTGCTCGGGCGCTATCTGGAAGAACGCGCGCGCGGCAAAGCCGGCGAAGCGATCCGCAAACTGGTGGATCTGCAACCCCAAACCGCAACCTTATTGACCGAAAGCGGCGAAGAGCGGCGGGTGGATGTCGACGAGATTCAAGTTGGCGATGTGTTGTTGGTGCGTCCCGGCGAAAAAATCCCGACCGACGGCGTCGTCATCCACGGCATTTCCACGGTCGATGAATCGATGATCACCGGTGAAAGCATGCCGGTCGTCAAAGTGACCGGCAATACGGTGATCGGCGGTTGCGTCAACGGCAACGGCGTATTACAGGTGCGGACCAGCGCTATCGGTATGAATACCGTGCTGGCCGGTATCGTGCACATGGTCGATCAGGCGCAAGCCGCCAAGCTGCCTATCCAAAAGCAAGTGGACAAGATCTCGGCAGTCTTCGTGCCTGCCGTCATTGGCTTGTCCGCGCTGACGCTGTCGGGCTGGTTGATTGCCGGAGCGCCGTTTGGGATGGCGTTCGGCAATGCGATTACCGTGCTGTTGATCGCCTGCCCCTGCGCATTGGGATTGGCGACGCCCGCAGCCATCATGGTTGGCACCGGACAGGCTGCCAAGCAGGGGGTCTATATCCGTAACGGCGAGAGTCTGGAAATCGCCAGCAAGCTCAACGCCATCGTATTCGATAAGACCGGGACGATTACCGAAGGCAAGCCCAAGGTCGTCAAAATCCATAAAGTCTCGCGCATCGCCGAAAACAAGCTGCTGATGCTGGCGGCTTCCGCCGAAAACAATTCCGAACATTTCCTGGGTAAGGCCATCGTCAAACATGCCGAAGAACAGGGAGTGGCCTTGCACGACTGCGCTTATTTTTACAGCGAGACCGGGCACGGCATCCGCGCCGAAGTTGACGGCTACAAGTTGCTGATCGGTAACCAGGCCTGGTTGCAAAGTCATCAGGTTGAGGTTCACGGATTGGCGGAGCCGGCCGATACCGCCGCCGCGCTGGGACAAACGCCGGTTTTCATGGCGGTTGACGGCAAGGAAGCCGCGGTATTTGCCATCGCCGATACGCCGCGACTCGAAGCTGCCGCCGCGATCGAGCGTTTGCATCGGATGGGTATCAAAACGATGATGGTCACCGGCGACACCGAAAAAACCGCCTACGCCATCGCGTTTCGGGTGGGAATAGCCGACGTGGTGGCACAGGCCAAGCCGGACGACAAACTCCGGATCATTCGGCAATTGCAGGCGGACGGTCTGAATGTCGGCATGATAGGTGACGGTATCAACGACGCGCCGGCATTGGCTGCCGCCGATGTCGGTTTCGCGGTCGGTGGCGGTACCGACGTCGCGATAGAATCCGCCGATCTGACGTTGGTGCAAGGCGACATCGGCAAAGTTACCGACACGATAGAACTCAGTGCCTTCACGATCAGCGTGATTAAACAAAACCTGTTTTGGGCATTCGGCTACAACACCATCGCCATCCCGGTAGCGGCAATGGGCAAACTTAACCCGATGATCGCCGCGGCAGCCATGGCGTTGAGTTCGGTGTCGGTCATCGTCAATTCACTCAGACTCAGCAAATAAATGGACCACCAAATGCACGGCATGGATCATGCGATGCATGGCATGACGGAGATGGCCGCCGCTAGCGGTTTCGACTATACCCTGGCATTCGCGGCAGGCTTTTTAGGTAGCGGACATTGTCTGGGCATGTGCGGGGCCTTGGTATCCGGCTTTTTCATGAAGGCCGGCAAAAGTCGAAGCTACTGGCCTTATCTGGCTTACCAAGTGGCCCGTATTACGGTGTATGCGACGATAGGCATGGCCGCTGCGACCCTGGGTGTCGTGTTGATATCCAGCGGCTTGTTCGGCAAGATTCAAAGTGTGCTGCAAATCACGATGGGCTTAGTCGTCATTGCGTTGGCGATGGGGGTTTTGGGTTGGATACCCTGGCAAGGTTCGCTTCGATTAATCCCGTTGGGAATGTTGCGCAAGGGTTACGCCACGGCGAATCAACGAGGACCTATTGTCGGCTCGATCATCGCCGGACTGTTAAACGGCTTGATGCCATGCATGCTAACCTTCGCGATGGCCGTCAAAGCCACGACCGCGACGAGCGTGCTGGAAGGGGGGGCGTTAATGTTGGCATTTGGCGCCGGCACCTTACCGATGATGCTATTCATCAGCGTGGCATTCGGCAAAATGAGCGCGAAACTGCGCGGTTTCATGTTCAAGGCCGCCGCGGTGATTATGCTGGTGATGGGCTTGAACACGATCAACAACGGCGTCAGCTTTTACATGGACCAGGACTTCGACCACAGTCATTTCCTGTTCTATCTACAAACCCAGCTCGATCTGGCGATAGCGTTTCTAAAGAACATGATGGACTACTTGTCGAGCATGATAGACAGCATACGCAACAAGTAGCGCGCCGCAAAAAATGCTGGATTACCTCGCCGTTTTTTGTATAATGGCGAGCCAATTTGCTGGCGTAGCTCAGTTGGTAGAGCAGCTGATTTGTAATCAGCCGGTCGCGGGTTCGAGTCCCATCGCCAGCTCCATATTTATCAAAGGCTTAGGTAGAAATACCTAGGCCTTTTTTATTGTGCTGACCATAAAGTGTCCACTTTTTTTCATTGGGTTAGCTTAATGCCAATACAGGGAAATTAAGGGGGGGCGAGGAAAAGAATGATTTGTTTAAATAGAAAGCGAATTGCTGCTATTTTGAGTGTAGACAAACATCTATATATAGTTTGCGAATGGCAAAAAAATGCTATATATTGATTTCTAGCACTCTGATTGTAAGAGTGCTAACGCGTTGAGAGTAATCCGCCAGAGGTTGCAGCCTCTAGCGGATCGGCAGTGACAAAACTTTAATCAGCGTACTGCCACCTAATACTGAAAGGCGGCGAATCATAGTTGAATTGCTTTGATTTTTCAACCATTTTTCCCGCGTTGGATTCTTGCGCTGATTCCTTTTTTAAGGAATTTAAAATGAGTAATACAAATAAGCCCGGTGGAAACACCGGTAAGAACGGCGGCATCTTTCAGGAAGTCGGTCCGCGGGGTGGTCGAAAAGACAACTACGCGGCCGTTCCTGATAATAAGACGCTGCCACCCACTTCTAAACCCGGTCATTCTTGGGAGCAAATTAAGCGTACTCCTGATAGTCATCGGAAATAGTAGTGGTTTAAAGGCGGTCGTAAGACCGCCTTTTTATTTGCTTAGATGATGTGTTGGTCGTTTCGTTTAAGGAGTTGTGATTATGAAATGTCCGTCTTGCGGCGCTGCCGAGCTGGTGGGGGATACCCGAGACATGCCTTACATCTACAAAGGCGAGTCTACGATGATTCCCGACGTAACCGGCGAATTTTGCCCGGCCTGCGATGAAGTGATTACAGATGCCGACGAATCCCGGCGCACGATGGCTTTGATGATTGAATTCAACAAGCAGGTCAATGCGTCGATTGTTGACCCCAGCTTTATTGCCAGCGTCCGCAAAAAATTGGCACTCGACCAAAAGGAAGCATCGGAGATTTTCGGTGGCGGTATCAATGCCTTTTCCCGCTACGAGAACGGCAAAACCAAGCCACCGCTGGCACTGGTCAAACTTCTAAAAGTCCTAGACCGACATCCGGATTTGTTGGACGAAGTTCGGACGGCTTAGCCTAGTTTTGGGCGTTGTCCCGTGGGACACTGGCGGGACACCCAGAGATAAAAAGCCGCGGTCATTGAGCATAAGCGTTGCTCTTAGATGCCTGTAACATCGTCAACAGCTCTTTAATCTCGTCCAGGCTCAAATATTTCAGCTCGAACTCGTCAATTTTTAAGCTTCTTAACCTTGCCGACAGGGTTAGGCTCCGACCAGTCGCCCGAGCGGCCCAGCTCGTTAAAAATCGCGTTTAGATAAGTCTGCTCGTGATTGATCGTATTGGCCGACACGCCGGCCGCTAATCGCTCGTTGCGATATGCTAAAAACAAATCCGCGTCGATCTCGATGGCTCTTGGATTCTTCAACCGACTGCACATGTTCCGGATCATCAGCAACTGGTTTTCGCCGTCCTTCAAATGTTGGCCGTGTGACTGATACCATTTGTCCACCAACTCCGACAATCGCCGGCTATCCTTAGGCGTTGGCTCCCAATCCGGCCGCTGCTTTAATCCAGGCTTCCCAGCGTAACGCCTCCGCCTTGGTCGGAAAGCTCTTTCGATAACGTTTTCCGCCAACCCCGCGTTCGGGCGAATATCGGCAAATCATTCGCCGGATTCCTGTTTTTTATGCTCATTGGCTACAACTGCAGTATTGTTCCTGAATGCGTTACCATATATACATTAAAATGATAGCTGAAGTAGGAAGAGGTTAGGCCTGTGCTGTTCAGGGCTCGCTGGTCGCTTCGAATTCAGAATATTTAATTATTTTTCGGTGTTCTATATTTCTGTAGAACATTAGTTTATCTGTTTAATTGGTTTTTAAATGGCTTATCATCAGCGCGATTTGTTTGAAGTGGGTTATTATGAAACATTTTCTGCGTTAATTGATAGTTGCGGCGAACCTGCGACAATCGTAGTAGGTTGTGGGAAATCCAAATTAGGTGAATCTTCCGCCGCTAGAAATCTGTATACCTCGTTTCGCTTTAGAGCTGCTTGCGAAATTGCTGAAACATTGAATGCGAAATATTATGTATTGTCTGGCCTTTATGGTTTAGTTGAACCAAGCAAAGTATTGCCTTCTTACGATTTTGATATTGCAGTAGCCGATTCTGACCATATGATTAAATGGTGTAAGCAAATTGAATCAATGTTAAAAAGGAAGAAAAATAATATTAAGAAAATATGCTTGTTAGCTAATAAAATATATTCTGAAGCTTTTATGAGTGTATGTAGTAAACAACTTCAGCAGGTGTCAGTTATAGCACCTCTAGTGTCGATTGATGAGTTTTACTATGACGACTGGCACAGAAAAGCATTGTCTGATTCAAAGCGATATCGAGATTTGAGACAGTTATATGGTTTGATTAAAAAATCTCGTCTATCTGGGAAAACTTTTTTGCTCAGTAAATTAAGAAATCAATCGCTACCCAAAAGAGGTGTGTATGTATTTCTTGATCTCAACGAACCAAATTTTTTAGGTGAGCCTGGAAGAATAGTCCGTATAGGGACACATGCAGTAAGTGAAGGATCAAAAGCAACGTTAAAAAATCGCCTTAGATGCCATGCTGGTCAAATTGATGGAACAGGCAATCATAGAGGATCAATATTTCGCCTTCATGTGGGGAGAGCACTACTTGTTAAGGAGGAAACTGTCGCATCACTTACTAGTTGGGGAGATGGTCAGAATGCATCAGCCTATATTCGAAATATTGAAAAGCAACATGAACTCCGCGTTAGCGAATATCTTGGTTCGTTAGAGGTTTTTGTGATAGATGCGGACGATGTGCCCAGCAAAAATAGTTTAAGGGCAAGCATTGAGAGGCAACTGATCGCTCTATGTTCCGAAGATTTCCAACTAATCGATCATCCTTCCAAGGAATGGCTTGGACAATTTTCTTCGATGCCTACAATTGTACGCTCAGGCCTGTGGAATCTAAGGGACGTTGGGCGTAAATATGACGCTGATGGTAGTGGCTCCGTATCTGACATTATTAGGGGATTTAAATAATGAAGCACCTTCGAACTGCATTCGAAAGGCAACCGAATTTGCATCGTTTTTTGTGCCATTTATATCAGCGAATTGCCGAAAAGCGTCTGAATTTGGTTACTGGGGCTGGAATATCGATTGATGTTGGCGTTCCTTCTTGGTTTGGCTTGCTTGATCGTTTGTCGGAGCGTTCTGAAGAGTTAAAGGTAGATATTGGTTTTCACAGGGAAAACGGGTTAAATCCAGAATATCTTGGTCAAATAATTTTTCATCGCATAAAAAACGAACCTCGGTCCGATGTCAGTTCTGATTTACTTGAGGCAACTGTAAATCGTGACTGGTCTAACGCAATTCACGAGGCAATATATAAAGATCTTGATAAAAATATTACTGAAATTCTGGGCAGGCATCCTTACTTAAATGATCTATGTGAGTTGGCTAAAAAATTGTCTTTGGTAATAAACTTTAACTTCGATGATATTCTAGCGGAGGCTATGAATTTTGTTTCAGAAAAAGAAAAGTCGTTAAGCCAACGACCATTTACTGTGGTTTACCATCCGCCTTTATTAGACAGGTCGGATGCTACGACTATTTATCATGTAAATGGGGTTTTGCCTCGCGAAAATTTAAAAAAGCGTAGTCCGCAACTTATTTTTACTGAGGATTCATTTGCTGATGCTTTAGCGCGTTCTCCGGGAATTAGTAGCGAATATATATTCTTGCGTTTCGTTCAAAATACAATGCTGCTAATCGGTCATTCTTTAAATGACACTTCTCTCAAAAACTACCTGAGGTTGAATCGCGATAAATGTCCTGCAAATCATCATTATATGATTTATTGGCTTGATAAACCGGATTCTTTGTCTGCGCAACAGCGAAATGATTTATTCGAAGCTAATTTGGAGTTGTATAATTTAATAACTATATTTCTAACGTCTCCCGAAATCAAGGAAGTATTGGAATTGCTTAACAAAAAAGAGGAAAGGGATTTTCGCGACTTAATTGATGATATTGTTGATGAAGGTTGCTCGTTTAATTACTATATTGTTGGTCCGGTTGCTGCGGGAAAGTCGAGTGTACTTGAACAGTTACGTTGTTTTCATACGTATGAAGAATGGACACGTTTGCCTCCGAAGGAAATGTATTTGTCATTTGACAAATTAGATGACAACGAAAAGGAAAAAGTTGACAATTTTGTTTATGGAGAGCTCAAGGAGAAGAATATTCGCATTAGTAAAGCGGGTGTTGGGTTCCACTTCATGGATCGTGCACCTTTAGATTTATATGCTTTTTCGAATGACGATAAAGAGCGAAAAGATAAAACTAAATCTATTAAATCCAAGGTGACTCGGCATCAGGGTTTTCAAAGAGGAGAAATTATATTTGTTACGGCGAAAGGTGAGACTTTGGTAAAGCGTAACCTTGGGAGAGGTCGCCTTCCCTCAAAATCAGGGGAGGAGGGTTATCTAGAACAACAAAGTGGTTTTCTAAAAGATCTCTATAATCCAAATATCATTATTAATACTGATAATATGATGCCAGGGGAGGCCGCGCGGAAAATTGCTAGACATGTATTGCTTGACGAATATTCTCCAATAGACCTCAACAAGATCATGGACAAATATTCATGAAGCGGCTAAAAAAAATAAATATTTATTTTGCAGCGCCGCTCTTTAATCCTGTTGAGCGCGCATTTAATGAAAGTCTAGTCGCTCGTCTTGATGAATACGCTGACATATTTCTTCCACAGCGCGATGGCGCATTGCTAACTAAGCTTGTTTCTGATGGCAATACAGTTGAAAGTGCTAGAAATAAAATATTTAAAAAAGATACCAGTGCTATTCGGAACTGTGATCTTGTTGTTGCTGTATTAGATGGGCGAACAATTGATGAAGGCGTTGCATTTGAACTCGGTTACGCGTTTGCATTGGGGAAAACATGTGTAGCATATAAAAGCGATGATAGGGTAATGCTTCCAACAGGTGACAATCCGATGATAGTAATGAGTTGCAAATATCATTGTTCGACACCAGATAGTTTAATTGATGTTATTCTAAATATTAATTTAGATAAGCTGGAAAGTAAGAATTCTCTCCACTCGTCCTCTTCGTTGCACAATACAATTTACAAGTAAAATAGACGATGTATTGATTGTCTTTGTTTAACTCTGTATATCTAAACCTTTATCATCCCTGGCTGAATAACAGTAATTCCATTTTGCTAAAGCCTTAGCTACCGTTACCCAGCGCTGTCTAGTTTTGTCTGGTTGCCTCCAGCTCAGGGCTGATTTGTCCAGTTTCTGGGTTGGTCTGTTCTGTGGCTATCGATTATGCGTATTCAGGCTATAGCTTAATACTGCTTCCAAATGTTATTCTTCGTTGGCTCAAATTGGGTCTTTGCGCTTGATGTTTGACCATTTTGCACGGTCAACGCTTGTTATCTCTTCTAAAGATTTTGGAGCTTGTCCTTTAAAGTCAATTACCTGAAAAGTCGCTCGCGCAAGGTTTCCATAGCGGTAGCTTGTAAATATAGCAGTCATATTTTACCTGTAGCCCAACAAGCACTAATACTACCCCAAACGCCCGACAACATGGAACAAGCCCAACAATGGCCCTTGCCGGCCGTCGTCCCGGTTATGCATCGGGAACGCTTCCGCGAGCTAACCGGCATCCTCTCCGGCGTCCTCGAAGGCTGGGTGACTCGCGGTTATATCCCGATTGTCGCGATTGGCAAACACAAGCTAATCAACATCGTCGAGCTAACCCAAACCAGCAAATTTCGATTCGTGCCCAACGCCTGTGATGCAATCCATGACCCAGTTGGTTCGGGCCGCGCTGGTGCCGTTCGACGGCGAGCGGCCTTGGCCGCGCAGTTCGGCGACGATGGCGGCGATCAAGTGCAATTGGATGTTTTCCGGATTCGGCGGCAGGTAGCGTTGGGTGCCCGTAGGAGTTTCCAGCTCGATCTGCGTGAAGGCAAAAGTCGAGAAGCGGATCGTACCGGTAGTGCCTAGGATTTCGACGCTGTCGCTTCGGTCGGTGTCCGTGGCGGTGAAGGTCCAGAAACCCGTGCCCAGCGCGCCGCTTGCGAATTTAAAAGATGCCGCGACGGTGTCTTCCGCCGGATAAAGTCCGCCGCGATTTTCGGCGCAGCCTTGGGCGTCGACGATGGCGCCTAGTAAAAAGTCCAATAGGTCCAAGCTATGGCAGGCCAAATCGAAGAAGTAACCGCCGCCGGCCACGGCCGGGTTTACCCGCCACGGCAAGCTGTTTGGATTGCGGTCGGCCGGGCGCGGCGATTGCACCAGGCGCACGTTGACCGCCAATACCGTGCCGATCGCGGCGGTATCCAACAGCGCTTTGACTTGCAAAAAATACGGCAAGGCTCGCCGGTAATAGGCTACGAATAGCGGCAGGCCGGCGGCGCTGGCGGCTTGGTTCATGGCCTGGCATTCGGCGTAGCGGCAGGCCATCGGTTTTTCGACGTAGACCGGTTTGCCGGCTTGCAAGGCCAGCACTGCGTATTCGGCGTGGCTGGACGGTGGCGTCGCGACATAAATGGCGTTGACCCCCGGATCGGTCATCAGCGCCTCCGCATCGGCATACCATCGCGGGACACCGTGGCGCGCCGCGTAATCCGCCGCCTTGCGGGCATCGCGGCCCATCACCGCCACCAGCCGCGAATGCTCGATCTTATTGAAGGCCGGCGCGCTTTTGCGTTCGGTCACCGCGCCGCAGCCGATCATGCCCCAGCGTACCTCGTCGAGAACGATCCCCATCGCCGCGAGAACTAAACCGCCGGACGGCGCTTACACCGGATATTCGGCGTAACGCGGCAGATCGTCGCCGTCGCAAGACCAGTCGGCGCGCGAATCCCAAAATATCCGCGCTTGCGGCTGGATCGGCGCGGCATCGTCCAGTGCGCCGGCTGGAATTACCACGCCGTTCAATTCCGGTACGAAGCGAGCCACCGCCGCGCCGCATTCGCTGCAAAACTGGCGGGCAAAGCGTTGGGCGTCCGGTACTTTAAAGCGCTTCAGCAAGCTTTCGCCTTGGGTAAAACTCAGCGCTGCGTCGCCGATGATCAGATTGCTGGCATGGCCGGTGCCGCTGGCCTTGCGACAGCGGCGGCAGTGGCAGTGGTAAAAACGTTGCGGCTCGCCGCGCACTTGAAATTGCACGGCGCCGCACAGGCAACCGCCGTTTAACGTGACTTCGGACATTGGACCTCCGGAAAATGGCGACGGCCGGGCGGCGAATTCGCCCGGTCGTCGCAGTTGGACTGACAATCAGAATGCACTTTTGATCACGCCGCCGTCAACCCGCAGCGCGGCGCCGGTGGTCGCCGCAGCCAGCGGACTGGCCAGATAGCAGACCAGCGAGGCGACTTCGTCGGTCGTCGCGAAGCGTTTGATTAACGAAGTCGGGCGGACGGTTTCGAAAAATTGTTGTTCGAAGGCCTCGAAGCTGATGCCTTGTTGCTCGGCCAGTTGGTTGACGAAATCGCCAACGCCGCGCGAGCGGGTCGGGCCGGGCAACACCGAATTGACGGTGATGCCGGTGCCGGCCACGTGTTCGGCCAAGCCGCGCGCCACCGCGATCTGCGCAGCCTTGGTCATGCCGTAATGAATCATTTCCGCCGGGATTTGCACGCCGCTTTCGCTGGAGATGAACACAATCCGGCCCCAGTCGGCGGCGCGCATCGCCGGCAGATACAGTCGGGCTAGGCGCACGCCGCTCAGCACGTTGACTTCGAACAACCGGCGCCAGTCGGCGTCAGGAATGTCTTCGAAGGCCACCGGTTCGAAGATGCCGAGGTTGTTGATCAAAATATCCACCTGGGGATGGGCGGCCAGCAAGGCCACCGCCGTGTCGGCCTGAGCTAAATCGCCGGCAAAGCCGAACAACTGGTTAGCGGCGCAGGGCGTTAGCGCTTCGATCGCCTGCGCCACCGACGCCGTCGAGCGGCCGTTGACGATGACGTTCGCGCCTTCGCCGGCCAGCGCCTTGGCAATGGCGAAGCCGATGCCGGCGGTGCTGCCGGTCACCAACGCGGTTTTGTCGTGTAATTGCAAATCCATGAAGACTCCTGATCGATTGTGCTGATGGTTCTGACTGGCCGAGACTAGCCGATTAATATTGCAAGCAGGGGAAATCGATATAGCCGGTGGCGCCGCCCGGTGTGTACCAGTGGGCGACATCGGCTTCCGGATTCAATGCCGCGTTCCGGGCAAAGCGTTCCACCAGGTCCGGATTGCTGATGAACGGCCGGCCGAACGCGATCAGGTCGGCCGCGCCGGAAGCGATGGCTTGCTCGGCGCTGGCTTGATCGTAGCCGGAGTTGCCCATCAGCGGCCCGTGGAAATACTCGCGGAATTCGCTTAAGGTCATCGCGCTGCCGAGTTGGTGAAATCCAAAGCCCAGGCCGTCCATCACGTGCAAATAGGCCAGGCCGAGTCGGTCGAGTTGTTGAGCGACGTAAGCGAACTGCTCGCGGTAATCGGCCGACCCCATGTCGTTGAAGGCGCCGTTGGGCGACAGTCTAACGCCGATGCGGTGCGCCGGCCAGACCGTCGCGATCGCGGCAAACACTTCGCCGAGCAGGCGATAGCGGTTGGCGATGCTGCCGCCGTAGGCGTCGTCGCGGTGATTGGTTTTGGATTGCAGAAATTCGTCCAACAAATAGCCGTTGGCGGCATGGATTTCGACGCCGTCGAAGCCGGCTAGCAAGGCGCGTTCGGCGGCGCGGCGATAATCCTCGACGATGCCGGCCAATTCGGCGGTTTCCAGCGCGCGTGGCGTTTCGTAAGGCTGTTTGCCTAGCGGCGTGTGAATGTAATCGCCGTTTAGTTTTATCGCGGACGGTGCGACGGCCGGTTGTCCGCCGTGAAAGCTGCTGTGCGAAGCCCGGCCGCAATGCCACAGTTGCATGAAAATCCGGCCGCCCCGGCTGTGCACCGCGTCGGTCACCTGGCGCCAGGCTTGCGCCATCGCATCGCTGTAAATACCGGGCGTTTCCACCCAGCCCAAGCCTTGCTCGGAAATCGACGTCGCTTCGCTGATCAGTAAGCCGGCGGAGGCGCGTTGCCGGTAATATTCGGCCATCATGACATTGGCCAGCCGTTCCTGGCCGGCCCTGGCGCGAGTCAACGGTGCCAGCACCACGCGGTTGCTCAGCGTTAAATCGTGCATTTGAAAGGACGTTAATAGTTGCTTGGACATGGCTTACTCCTGGTTTAGATTGTGTTTGTCGTTGAAAGCGGTTGTTGGGTTCAATTCAGTCCGCCGTTGGCGCGCAGGACTTGGCCGTTGATCCAGCCGCCGTCCGGGCCGGCCAGAAACGCGACGACGGCGGCAATGTCGTCCGGCGTTGCCAGGCGTTCCAGTGGCGGCAGCTTGCGTAAACGTTCGACTTGCTCGGCGGTCTTGCCGTGAAAGAACAATTCGGTATCGGTCGGTCCCGGCGCGACGCAATTCACGGTAATATTGCGGCCGCGCAATTCGTTGGCAAAGGTGCGGGACAGGGCTTCCACCCCGGCCTTGGCGGCGTTGTAGATCGCATAGCCGGGCAAGGCCAGGCCGATCGCGCTGGTCGAAAAATTGACGATTCGGCCGGCGTCGTTCAAGTGTGTCGCCGCCAGGCGCAACGTGTTGAACGTGCCTTTCAAGTTGACCGCGACGATGTCGTCGAAGCCGGCGTCGTCGGTTTCCGCCAGCATTTGCAATTTCATGATGCCGGCGTTGTTGACCAGCACGTCGATGCGCCCCAGCGCTTGCTCGGCGTTGGCGAATAACTCGGCGACTTGCGCCGGATCGCTGACGTCGGCGGGCACAGCCACCGCTTGCCGGCCGATCAGGCGAATTTGCGCGGCGACCTCATCGGCGGCCTGGGCGTTCGCGGCGTAATTGACCGCGACGTCGAAGCCGTCTTGTGCCAGACGCAGCGCGACGGTCTTGCCGATGCCGCGCGACGCGCCGGTGATTAAAGCGATTTTTGCCATCCGAACCTCCGTTTTGCGGCGCCAGCGCGCCGGTTGCAATAGACGGAATTCAGTATATTTTTAGGATTTCATCGGATAAACGGGCAAATGCCGATAACACTGTTCAAAATTTCTAACTATTCATACGGCGTTGCCCAATCGCTTTTTCAGGAAACCAGTCCTCCAAGATGAATCAACTCGACGCGATCAAAATCTTCGTTCGGGTCGCGGAAGCGGCCAGTTTTACGCAGGCCGCGGCGGATTTAGGCCTGCCCAAGGCCTCGACCTCGCTGGCCGTGCAATGGCTGGAAAACCAAACCGGCATTCGCTTGCTGCACCGCACCACCCGGCGAGTGCAAATGACTCAGGACGGTCAGGTGTTTTACCAACGCTGCCTGGAATGGCTGGCAGACGCCGAGGAACTGCAAGACATGTTCCGGATCGATCCGGCCGACGTGCGCGGCCGGCTGCGGGTGGATATGTCGGTCGGCGCGGTGGCCGGCATCGTGATGGCGCGCTTGCCGGAATTCATGGCCCGCTATCCGAACGTCGAAGTCGAACTCGGCGCCACCGACCACTTAGTCGATATCGTCGCCGAAGGCTTCGATTGCGTGATGCGGGCCGGCACCATCTCCGACTCGCGCTTGGTGGCTCGCCGCTTGGGCGCCTATCGGCAATTGAATTGCGTCAGTCCCGCGTACGCCGCCGCCTACGGCATCCCGCAAACCCTGGCCGATTTAGCCGAACATCGTTTGATACATTACGCCCTGAGCCTGGGCAGTAAACCCGCCGGCTTCGAATATGTCGATGCCGCCAGCGGCGACGTCCGCAACCTGCCGATGGCCGGCAACTTGACCGTCAACAGCTCCATCGCCTATTTCTCCGCCTGTCTGGCCGGTTTGGGTATGATTCAGGGACCGGAACCCAACCTGGAACCCTACCTGCAGCGCGGCGAGCTGATCGAAGTCTTGCCGGACTACCGGGCCGAACCGCTGCCGGTCACGCTGCTATACAGCAACCGCCGCCACCTGTCCCGGCGCGTGCAGGTCTTCATGTGTTGGCTTGAAGGCGTTATGACACCGCATTTGCAAGCGCTCGCGCCCTCGCGGCCCTAACGATGGCGGGATTGCCGGCGCCGGACTCGTTCGATCGGCGCTTGGCCGAAGCCGATGCGTTGCTTGGGCGTGTTGCAGCTTTCGGCGCAATGGTTACTAAGCAGGCGCAATCCATGGACTTGGGCGGCGAGCAACCCGGTTAAGTTACGGATTAACCGTTTGTCCCGAGCACGGTCGACGGGCGAAGGGTTAAACCGTCCGCAGTTCGACAAGCTCACCACGAACGGTTTAACTTATCGGCATATGGGCGACTATTTCGGCTATGTCACCGGCTTAGACGGTTTTCTCTGGGAGGGGAGGGCGCCAACTATCCGGACTTCCCTGATCGCTAAGCGGACGTCAAGCCAGCCATCGAGACGGCCGGCTGCGGTGAAGCCGCGTAACGCGGTCCGCCGCTAACCTTATTGAGCCGGCCCTTAAAAGTTCAAACCTTGCGTGCTTATCGAAAGATTGGCCGTCTTGCCAGAGGCGAACGGCCGTTTAGACTTCGCGAGGCCGGAATAACAAACACCCAGGAGACCTTATGACTGTTAAACGTATGGACAATGTCGGCATCGTCGTGGCCGATCTCGATGCCGCCGTTGAATTTTTCTTGGAACTCGGCCTGGTCCTGGAAGGGCGTATGAACATCGACGACGAATGGGCCGGGCGCGTCACCGGCTTGCGCGGCCAGCGCGTCGAGATCGCCATGCTGCGTACGCCGGACGGCCACGGCCGCATCGAGCTGGCGCGTTTCGACGCCCCAGCCGTGGCTTCCGATCACCGTGCCGCCCCGGTCAATGCGCTGGGTTACCAGCGCGTCATGTTTGCCGTGGACAACCTCGACGACACGCTGACCCGGCTTGGTCTGCTCGGCGCGACCGTGGTCGACGAGGTCGTCAACTATCAAAACAGCTACCGGCTCTGCTACATTCGGGGTCCCGAAGGCATACTGCTTGGCTTGGCCCAGCAACTTGGGCAACAGACCGATCGAGAGAATCCGCTGGCGGATAGCGGTTGAGCTGGCAATCCGCCGATTGGCGAAATACCATCGGGGAAAAGGGACAGAACGCCAATGATGCGACCGTTCATTGGACCAAGCACTTTGCGGAATCTGCGAGTCCTGCGGTGGAAGGGAGGCAGAATGCGATCCACGGGAGGCAATCCTGCAGGGCTTATCCAATGACCGGGGGCGAGTCAATTGCCGACAGTAGGATGGGTAGAGCGAAGCGAAACCCATCAAACGAAATACCCCGATAAACCCGATATGACAGAATATCGCCGACATCGCCTCAAAGGCGGTTGTTATTTTTTCACAGTCAATTTGGCGGAACGACACCGGACTTTACTGACCGACAGGATTGAATTGCTTCGCGAATCTTTTCGTAACGTAAAAGATCAACACCCGTTTAATATCGACGCGATTGTTGTGTTACCGGAACATCTCCATACCATTTGGACCTTGCCGGAAGATGACGATGATTTTAGTTGTCGCTGGCGGCTGATCAAGACCCGCTTTACCAAACAGGTCGAAAAAGGCGAACGAATTTCCAAAAGCCGCGAACGCAAACAGGAACGCGGTATATGGCAAAGACGGTTTTGGGAGCATCGAATTAGAAACGAGGACGACTTCGTCAAGCATGTCGACTATATTCATGACAATCCAGTAAAACACAGCTATGTCCGTTGTGTTGCCGATTGGCGATATTCTTCGTTTCATGATTTCGTCAAACGCGGCATTCTCCCGGAAAATTGGGCGGGCGGCATCTATCCTGAATTGGATTTGGCGTAATCTATGGTGTTTTGATGGGTTTCGGCTAGCGCCTCTACCCATCCTACGAGCTGAATGGAAATTATATGCCAATCAATGAATTATCGTTTCGAGGATCATTTTTCGTTAGATATACGGAAACTATTTAATTCCTTGTTAGGCATGAAAATATGTACATCCTCGACATGAACCAACTAAAGGAGGGCGATGTTTTACTCACATCGGAGAAAAGCCTCACTAGCAAAGGTGTACGTGGGGTGACTTTCAGTGGCTTTTCTCATGCCATTCTATACGTTGGCCATGGAAGCTATATTCACTCCGACTCGAAAGGCGTTCATTCCGCGAACATACAAAGGCTACTTTTTGACAAACCCTCTAGGGTTAAGGTGCTTCGGCCTAAGGCGGGAGGCGTTGCTACTAACGCTTCAATGTATGCTCGCTCCCAGATAGGAAAGGAGTATTCGATCAAAGAAGCTGTTAGAACAAAGATCGGAACCCAAAGAAATAAAGAAAACAAGCAGTTTTGTTCCAGGCTTGTAGCGGAAGCTTTTGAACACGCCGGAAAAAAAGTAGTAGAAAATCCATCATATTGTTCTCCAGAAGATATTAATCACTCATCATTCTTCGATGAAGTATCTGGGGTTATTCGAATAGCAACAGAGGAAGAAGTAAGATTCGCAAAAAGCTTCAATCCGATACAAAGGCAGACAGAAATAACAAATGCAATATTATCTGAAGCAAGGCGCATCACAAAAAGCAAGATCCAAACTCTCGAAGAACTAACGCTTTATGTAACATCTAACCCGGCCTGTGCTGACAGTATAGTGGATGTATACACAAAATCTGGTTATCTCACTATGTGGCAATTTGAAATGGAGCAAAACCCATGGCGGTACAACGGGGAATTGTTCATGTCTTTGCCTATATCACGAGAAGAAAAACTTAGTCTCGCTAAGTTCGAGGCTGAAAGCGCAAAAAAGCAATTGGAATTGTATGAGTATAACTATCGCGCTTATGAACAGCTGGGCAAAAAGGCTTGGTCTTCCTATATCAGTATGAGCTTAAATTTATATAGTAATCTTTTGAAACAAATGACGTCTCGTCTTCAAGCATCGGAGTATGTCATAAAAAATGCCTAACAATGCCATAAACACGGACGTCAAAAAGCTGCGCCACTCGTTTCTCGCTATGCAGCTTTTTGCCTCCGGTTATGGCAGGCGTTAGCCATCGGAAACCATACAGATGTACTGTTATGCGTTTATAAGTTACCAAACCGCAGATAAGCAGATTGCGGGCCGAATCAAGGAACTTCTGGAATCTATCGGGATTACCTCATTTCTAGCACACGAAGATATTGATGTTTCCGAAGAATGGAGTGATGTAGGGTACGCATTGCGTACCTTCTTTGGCGTTTGACTCATCGGAAACCTTGAATATGATATGCGGTGCATACCCTACGCGGCTCATGCCCTCAATACGAGAGAGCATTCCACAAAGAATCATGGGGTTAAGCGTCAATGACAACATCATCCAACGCCCATTTCAAGTCTGGTGGACAAGGCTTTTGCGCCCACGCGAAGCAAATCGATGGGCAATTTTGCCCACCCTACAGCTGCTCGGCTTGGGGCGCGAGACTACTCGCAAGAATTGGCTGGCGGATGGTCGAAGAAATGGTCCAATTCCTTGGACGCATCGGATTACTCGGAGGTGATGGGAATGAACCGGGATGCCGGAAATAACCGCCGTGCAATTTTTGCCGATTTTTTCAAGCAGGATGTCCGAAAAAGTCTTTCGGAAAAAGGCTCGGGACGGGTTTATTAAACCCGTCCCACTCAAGGAAATGCATCGATCACGGCCAATATTTTTGTGCCTTACCGAAGTTTACGAGATAAACCCATAAAGCCAAGCGCGGATAAAAATAGTACGGCTGTTGGCGGTAAAGGCACAACGCTAGCCTCTATATGGTATGAATATTTATTTTCGCCTGCCGGTGAATCTGACGGTGAGCTACCTATCCAGGTAACGTTCGGATAAAAGGCAAAAAATTGCATTTCGTTACTCGTAAAATCAACCGATAAGGATTTACCGTCAAATGCTCCGGATATTTTAGGTGCAAATATATTAGGCATTGTAAAGCAAGCGCATATTGTGCCAGCAGGCAAAGAAAATGCTAAGTTATTTGGAAAAACCCCGTCCCGTAATGTCTGTGCTGGCAAATTCAGAGTAACATTCCGGCCGCTTGGCAGAATACCTGGCGAGACGTTAATGGCTTCCGTTTCTAATGAATAGAGGTAGTTGCGACCCAGTATGACATTAATATTGCCGCTTAAGGAAAAACGCTCACTCGGATGATAAATTGCTTCCGGCTGTGGCTCGCCGAATGGTATTCCCGAAGATAAATCCGGTATTTCACCCGCTGAATTTGGAAGAACTTCAACCCAAGGAATATCTTGAACCCAGCTTGTCGATGGATTTATTTGTAACGTAATAACCTGTGTCGCATGGCTAAGATTAGGAGCAAATAGCCAGGCAAATATTAAAATCGCACTATTATGTAAATTTCTTGTTTTCATATTTTGATATTAATCCTTTTAGTACCGGTCCAGCCAAATACGAAAATTGCTAAAGTTAATTGCACACGATAGTAGTCCCAACCTACAAAGGTTGTAATACCGCGACTATCATCGTTCCGAGTGGATTGGCGTCGGGGCGGGATCGGCTGATGCCGCTAACACGACTGTAGGTCAAGCTTTGATCGTCCAAGTTAAAAGGCGCTAGGTCGCCTCGGCTTGGAAGACGGTTAAGCTCAAAAGCAGGCTGATGGCCCAATATCTATTTCTATATTAGCCACCTTAAATGGTTCGTCTGCAGCCAACACTCGAATGTGTTGGGCTAGCCTTTTGCCATTATGCGTCGGTAACTACCGAACACTTGGGGGTCTAACGAACATTCAGCGCCGCTTTTCAGCATGATGACCAAAATATCAAATTTTGTAAAGCACTTAAAGTTATTTGATGTAAAGGTTTCATGACAACTCTTGACATTACAAAATTTGATTCTGCTAAACCCTCGGCAATGGTATATCTACGAGCATTATGGTCAATTTCACCCGCAGAGACGGGCCGCTTTCGGTGAGCATTTCGCCGTTGGCATTATGACTGCAGGTGTCTCTTCGTGGCCGTATTGCGCCGCCGTATAACGTCAATGACACCCGATGACGATCGATTGATGTCCAATATTCCGATCAAATCGCCGCTCTAAAACCGAAATACCGGAAAAGTTCAACAGGTTCAATAACGCTACAGGCTGGTCTTCGTTTCGGTCGTGAGCCGGCGCGCTAAGGTTGGTTAGTCGGCATTCCACTAGGCCGAGGCAATCGGACTGAATTCGGTTGGCGGCATCGGCGAACCGGCAGGAACGTTTATGATTCCTTCAAGGTCGTTTGTCGCTAGATTATTAGCCATGCTTGGGCGGACACAAGCTATTGGTCCAGATGTAAAATTTTCCGATATTTCAAAATGCACCGCTTCGGACGGCTATCGCCATCCGTCCGAATCGTCGGTCAGGAAAGTTCAGGACCCGCGTATTCCAAGCTTTGCTATCCGCGACGTTTCAAGCCCAGCAAACCCAATATGGCTGAACCAAACAACCAGGCCGCGCCAGGTACAGGCACTTGGCTGATCGTAAACACTTCCATGGCACCATAGGTGACATTGACGCCGTTGTAGTGTGAACCGTCGATAATGGAGTTTCCGCTGGAAGTATTGGTGTAGGTCGCCAGGTATGAATAACCAGTATTCAAACTGCTATCGACAAAGATATCGTAGCCGCTACCAAAACTTGGGCCATACGAGCTTTGGTTGAGTGTTATATAAGCACCAAATTGTAAAAAAAATTGACTATTGCTTAAATTGAAGAGGAATGAGCTTTGCTGAGTGGGGTTAGTGTGAGCGACAGAATTCCATGACTCGGGATTGTAGCCACCGATCACCGCGATATTTCCATTGTCTTCCGCTGCTTGCATCACCACAAAGGTCCGGCCTTTATTGTCAACCGCATTGTGGAAATCAACGGAAGTGGCGCCGGGTGATTTAGTGAATATATTGGTCAACGCGATAGGGCCTTCGCCAAGCTGATTTTCCAGTTGGCTCAGATAGGTTTCGGTCAACAGCGAACTGCCGCCGACAATGATAGCCGCCTGGGCTGGCATAACCGATGCCGCCAACAACACGCCTGACAGGCAGACTGTCGTCATCATGTGGTTTTGATGCTGCATAATCTTGAACTCCATGGTTAAAAATGGGAAACCCTGTTAGTGAGCAAACTCTGTGCCTTCGTAAAGTATGCTAAAAATCAATGAATTAAAAACGCCGTATCAAGCTTGCGTAAAATTTTTTGACAATTTTAAAACGCTATAAGTAGCCCATTTATCCAATAAGTCTTTAAGGACGCTCCGAAAAAGCCTGGGTGGGCAAGGTTTTGTGCTCGCGCGAAATTGATCGGTGGGCAAATTTGTCCGCCTGTTTCCAAGTCCTTTAATGCTTGCCAATGGTCTTCAACATCGACCGCCCCGGCAATTCAGTCAATCTTGACGCTGTTTAAAGCGGATATTTGCTTCGATCGCTTTGGGTTTGGGGGCAATCAACCGTTGCTCCGGAACGGAATGATCCGGGGAGATAGCGATTTTCAGGGAAGGCGACCTTTCAGGAACATTTCATTTATAACAGACCGATCTACCAAATCCGGTAGCCGAAAAAACGGCGCAAGCGACCAGATAGCCTTGCCAGCAATTCTCAAAGCCTTGCGCTCGAAGTTCCGAATAATAAACGCAAGGTTCCGAGCCTTGCCCGCAACGCTAAATGTCTTGCGCGCAATGCTCAGCGTGATAAACGCAAGGCGCCGAGCCTTGCCCGCAACTCTCAAAGCCTTGCGCGCGACACTCCGAGTGATAAACGCAAGGTTCCGAGCCTTGCCCGCAACACTAAATGTCTTGCGCGCAATGCTCAGCGTGATAAACGCAAGGCGCCGAGCCTTGCTCGCAACGCCAAAAGCCTTGCGCGCAAAGCTCCGAGCAATAAACGCAAGGCGCCGAGCCTTGCCCGCAACGCTAAAAGCCTTGCTCGTAAGCCAAAAAGCCTTGCGAGCCGGCCGCAATGCCAAACGCAGCGCGGAATTCGAACGGGCGGGCTAGTGCGGCCGCCGGCGAGCGGTTTGCGCAGGTTCGGTTCGCGGCTGGCCGGTGTCGACGGTATCGCCGCCAACCGGCTGCCCTTGGCCGGTAAGCGCGGTTCACTGGCGCGGCACTTTAACTTAAATTTAATGGGGTATTCAGCTTGAGCTTATCGCCGTCGAATAGGATTTTGGCTTCCTAATCTTATTCGTTCAGGAGAACAAACCGTATGAACCACGCCTTATCCGTCAGGCTATTCAGTTTTCTTACCGTGTTGGGCCTGTCGGCCAGCGCCGTTGCCGCTACCACCGTGCAAATCGGTCCCAGCGGTAAAACCTTCGCGTCGGCGGCCGTCGCTTGCGCGATCAATCCGGCGACCGGCGCCCAAGCCGCTACGATTCAAGCGGGGCTGTTCAATCCCAGCGCCAAAACCACGGCCACGGTTCGCCTCAATGGCGGCACGGTCGCTAAAGTGACCGCGGCCCAGCCCGCCGTGCCGGTTTGGCTGGCGGACGGCAATAACAGCGTGGTGGTGGCTCTGTCCAAACGGGTTGCCGACACCTATACGTTCACGGTCCAAGCGGATTTCTGCAGCCTGCCGGATACCTCGGGCAATACCTTCAGCAGCGACGGCACCTTAGAGTACGCGGCTAGCGGCAAATCCTACGCGCTGGTCAGCCCCGGTTGCGCCTTCAATCCGGCCACCGGCAATGCCCAACCCTTTGTTAACCTGTTCGATAACGGCACTTATCTATTGAACGTGTCGATCAACGGCACGCCGTTAACCCAATTGAACGGCACCACGCGTAAAGCCGTGCCGGTGTTTTTGGGCGCGGGCCCGAACGTGATCTCGGCCGCGAACGGCACGCTGTCCACCGACTACTACATCCGCGATGGCGGCGACGGTACCTGCACTCTGCCGTAAGCCGCCGCTCGTATCGATTTGCAAACCTCGTTATCCACTTTGCCGCCCGGGATGGGCGGCTTTTTTTTGCTCGAAATCCGGCCGCCGTGCGGCGCCGGCCGCCTTGTCTTCCGCGCTCTTGGAGTTAGTCAAAGCCTATCGGCCATGCGGGTCTGCTTGCGACTAAAGCCATTAGGCTAAGCAACGGCGTAGCGTACCCCGTTTTAGTCAACGCGCGCGAAACCCGGATACCCCAGCAAACGACAGGCGTATGGCCTAAACTTGGCGCATGAATCTACCCGTATTGTTTTTCATCGCCGGTCTGCTGGTATTGCTGATAGTGTTTTGGCGGCGTTTACGGCGTTCCGCCCGTGCCGACTATATTCGTACTTACCGTTTTCCGCCGGCGCTTTACGACAAGCTTCGCAAGCGCCGGCCGGAATTGGCATTAAAGGATTGCCAGTTGGTGGGGCGCGCCTTGCGGCAGTTTTTCCTGGCTTATTTGCTGGGTGGTCGCCGTTACGTGTCCATGCCCTCGCAAGTGGTCGACGATCTCTGGCATGAATTGATTTTATATACCCGCCATTACGACAGTTTCTGCAAAAAAGCCTTTGGCGGCTTTCTGCACCATACGCCGGCGGTGGTGCTGAGCCGGGATAAACAAAACAACAGCGGTTTGCGCCGAATTTGGTGGCTGACTTGCCGCGACGAGAATATCGATCCGCGCAATCCCAGTCGTTTGCCGTTACTGTTTGCTATCGATAAAAAACTCCAGATTACCGACGGCTTTGTCTATGTGCCGGATTGTCGCGGCGTGCGGCGCGAAGACGATACCGGCGGAGGGACGGCCTACTGCGGCGGGGATTTCTCCAGCAACGATTTCGACGGCTCGACCGACGGCTTCGGCGACGGGTCCTGGAGCGGCGACAGTAGCGATGGCGGTAATAGTGACGGCGGCGATGGCGGTTGTGGTGGCGGCTGCGGCGGCGGCGATTGACGCGGCGATGGCCGACGGCGGCCAGTGCTCGGCGAGTTGTCGCCCCGCTTTTTCAACGGAGGAAGGCACTTGAGATTGAAACCATTCGCGATGCCCATGCCGAATAGCGTCGTTCCTTAGGTATCTGACCGAGACTTTGGAGGTCGATCATGCCGAACTTTTCGGGCTTGTCTCGCATCGATATCGATGGACAGCATCGGGCCGCCAGCGCGCGTAAAGCGCGGCGTTGCGGCCTTCTTCAGGCGTTCGCTTGCCAGGACGGTGGTTCGCGATGACAATCCCCGCCGAGATGACTTCTTTACTACCCCAACAAATCGCGCCGGTCGATCCCCGTCAACGCGCATTGACCGAGACCTATCTGGCCAGCCGGATCGATGCGCTGGCGCGTTATTTTTTAGGGTTGCGGGCCGAGGTCGATGCCCAATTGGCGCTTAGTCTGCCCGACGCCGCCGGCAAGGCCTATCCCTACGGGCGCTGCGAGGAAATTACCCGCGAGGTGTATGCGCTGTTGGCGACCCGGCTGCGATTGGCCGAGACCCCGGTCGAACGCTGGCTGCACGAATTCATTGCTCACGGCGGCTTCGTCCGTTCGGTATGGGGCGTGTTGCGCGAGCAATATTTCCAAAATGCGTTGCAAGTGGGCGGATTGTATGTGGATGTCGCCAACGATACCGTCGATGTCGCCAAACCGCCGGTGGAAATCCTGCCGCTGGAAAGCAGCGGCTTGCTGGCGGTGCGCGATCTCGCGCATTTTCGCCGTACCGCCGAAGCGTATTGGGGCGCGACGGTTTACGCCAATCACGTACTGCCGTCGCTGGCGCCCTTGTTGCCGATGGTGTCGGTCAGTCCCGGCCGGCTGCGGCCCGGTTTGCAATCGGCTTGCGATTACATGATCGCGCTGATGTGCCGCGATGGCTTCGAACAAGCCGAAGCTTGGCTGCGCGACGGCCCGCCGCCGCCGGCCGAATTGGCGGTGGAACTGCTGAACCAGACGCCGGCCGATTTGCGGCCATGGACCGAGCGGGGGGGCGACGAGGCCGTTGCCGCCTGCCGGCGCGCCCGACTTGGTGCTTGCGCCGCCGACGACCGCTGGCGGCAAGCGCGGGTGTTGGATTACTTGCGTTCGTTGCAAAGCCCGCCGGCCGCGAATCCGGCACCGTCGGCCGGCTGATACGCGGGATTTGTAAACGCGGATAGGGGCAGGGCGGCGATAGCGCGCCAGTTAGCTGAATTCCCGTGAATTTAGGACTTATCGAGTGGCCTATATCAGTTTTATTGTCCCGCCCCCCCTCGGCTCCGCTCGGGGCAAGCCTCGATTGCCTTCAGTGCAGGCCTCTGTTCCGCTCTGGGCCAGTCTGGTTTCGTTCGGGGGGCCTCGGCTTCGCTCTGGGCCAGTCTGGTTTCGTTCGGAGGTGTCCTCGGCTTCGCTTGGGGCTAGTCTGGCTTCGTGAGGGGCAAGCTTCGGCTTTATTCGGGGCCGGCCTGGCTTGGTTTTGCGGCGGGCCGACAGGCTTGGCGAACCAGTCTTACTATGAAAGTCAGCGAATGCAGTCACCCAATTCGGTGTCGGAGCGCTGTCAATCGCGGCTAAAGCCGCTCCCGCGCCAGGACTTTCAATTGCCGGGGCGACGCAGCAGTTTCATGAGCGTTAGGGGGCCTGAACTCGGCGGCCTTGTTTCCGCTAGGGGGCCTGCCATGCTTGGCGAATCATCCGCGCGGTCCCTGAGCAGAGCCGCGGCTTGTCCCGAACGGAGCCGAAGGCGGTCCCTGAGTGGAGCCGAGGCTTGCCCCGAACGGAGCCGAGGGCGGTCTCTGAGCGGAGTCGAGGGCGGTCCCTGAGCGGAGCCGAAGGGCCGCTAAGCCTTTCGGCGCCATCCTGTAGGATAATGGCGTTTTTTCCATTCCCGTCGTTTTATCCAAACCGTATTGCTGACTATGAACTGTGATTCCGTGTTAACCATCGCTCAACAAAGCCGCGTGGCGGCTCGTCAATTGGCCTCGGTGTCGGCGGCCGCCCGCAATCGCGCCTTGGCGAACATGGCCGAAGCGCTGGAGGCGGTTAAGCAATCCGTGCTGGAGGTCAACGCGCTGGAAATCGCCAAGGCGCGCGATGCGGGTCAGTCGGACGCGATGGTCAAGCGGCTGACGATAGACGACAAGACCTTCAATTACATGTTGTCGCGTCTGACGAAAGTCGCGCAACTGCCGGACCCGCTGAATCGGGTGCTGACCGGCCATACCAACCCGGCCGGCTTGCGGGTGTATAAAAAATCGGTGCCGCTGGGGGTGATCGGCATTATTTACGAGTCGCGTCCCAACGTCACCACCGATGCTGCCGGCGTCTGCATTAAAAGCGGCAACGCGGTGATTTTGCGCGGCGGATCGGAAGCGCTGCAAACCAACGCCATTTTGACCGATGCAATGGTCGCCGGCGCGGTCGCGGCCGGCTTGCCGCAACACGCGATTCAGATCATACGCATGCCCGGCCACGAAGCGGTCGGCGAATTGCTGAAAATGGACGGTTATATCGACGTGCTGATCCCGCGCGGCGGGAAGGGCTTGATTCAGCGTATCGCCGAAGGCACCCGAATTCCGGTCATCAAGCATTACGACGGGATTTGCCATTTGTATTTGGCCGGCGACGCCGAGCCCGACAAGGCGGTGGCCTTGGCGGTCAACTCCAAATGTCAAAGCGTGCAGGTTTGCAATGCGCTGGAAACCTTGCTGGTCGATAGCCAATGCGCCGAACAATTACTGCCGTTGTTGAACGAAGCATTTACCGCGAATCATATCGAACTGCGCGGTTGCGAGCGTACCCAAACGTTGTTGCCCGGTATCGCCGCCGCCGGCGAAGAGGATTGGTCCACCGAATATCTGGCGCCGATTTTGTCGGTGAAAGTCGTGGCCGGCATCCAGGCCGCGATCGATCATATCAACCGTTACGGTTCCGGCCACACCGACGGCATCGTTACCCAAAGTCTGAGTCTGGCCCGGCAATTCGAGGAACAGGTGGATTCGGCATCGGTGATGATCAATGCCTCGACCCGGTTATCGGGCGGCGGCGATTACGGCTTGGGTTCGGTCGTCGGTATCAGTACCGATAAACTCCACGTGCGCGGTCCGGTCGGTCCCGACGAACTGACGACCTATAAGTGGGTGGCGGTGGGGGACGGGCATTTGCGGGCTTAGCGTTTGGCGCCAGGCTCGTCGGGGTAGGATCCGCAACGATCGATCGCGACCCAGCGCGCGCCGGATTGCCTCCAACGAGGAAGGTCATCGGCCTAATCGGCGTTTAGGGCGCTGAGCAAGTTTTCCGGATGAAGCAGTTGCTGTTTGATCTCGGCCGCGCGCCAATCCGGGTGCAATTGCAATAATAACGCGGTAAGTCCGGCAACATGGGGCGTGGCGAAGGAGCTGCCGGTCATGAAGTCGTAGGACTCGTGAGGTAAGGTCGTCAAAATATCCCGGCCCGGCGCCGCGATTTGGTTGCCGTCCGCCTTAAGGTTGAGGTCGAGTTGATTCACGGCGATGACGCCGGGAATGTTGGCTGGAAATCCGCCGGCCAGCGGGTTGCCCGGCACGGCGGCGATAACGATGATGTCTTTGGTCAGGGCTTTTTCGATCAGCATTTTCAGCAACGGGTCTTCCGGTCCGCTCAAACTGAGGTTAATAATCCGCGCATTCATCCGAATCGCTTGATTCAAGGCCAAGGCCAGCGTGAAACTGTTGCAGCGAGCGGCCAGCGCATTGGGTTGTTCCGGCCAACACGCACGAAGCGCCAGGACGTCGGCGGCCGGCGCGATACCGGCGATCCCGATGCCGTTGTCGGGGCGCGCCGATAACACGCCGGCCACCGCAGTACCGTGCATGTCGGCCAGATTATGATCGCCAGGTTCCGGGGCCAAGTTTTCCGAATAATCGATTTGGCCTTTCAAATCCGGATGTTCCACGTCGACGCCGGTATCGATCAGCGCGATGCGTATGCCTTGGCCGGTGGCTCGCTTATGCCATTCGCCGATGTTCAACGCGTTGTACGCGGTTTGCAACGGCAAATAGGGGTCGCCGTGCGTCGGATTTCCGGCCGGCGGGTCGGCCAGCACTTGGAAGCTCTGCATCGCTTGCACCGAGCCGACATCGTCGTCGTTTTGCAATTCGCCGATGACTTGCGGTAACGGCAGTGAGTTCGGAATTTCGTAAACCACGCAACTGACACCGAGTTCCGTGACCGGCCATTGGGCGACGAAGCGCAGTTGGTGGCGTTCCGCCAGCTTTAGCGCGATACGCTCGCTCCAGGACGAATTGCCGTAAGTGCCGCGCGTCCGATAGCGATCCTGGGAATTGCCGGGTAAATCGCGTTGAATGCCGCGGTCGATAAAGGTCACCAAAATTCGCCGTTCCCGATCGGCAGGCTGGTCGCCGAGGTTCGCGAAGTCGATTCGATCGGCGCAACCGCATCCGAGTAACAAGAGTATCGCGAGTGTCGCTACACGGATCGGATTCATGGTTGTATCACAGGCTCCGCCAGCAACACGTCGGATCGGCTCCTGAGCAGGGCGATGGCTTGCTCCAGATTCGGGTGACCGTCCTCGGTGCTCAGACGCACGGTCAAGGCGCCGACACTATTGGCTTCGCCTTGTTGTTCGCCGTGTAAATCCCGGAGCACGGCCGATATATCCGTAGCCGATACGGTATTGGCAAAGACCACGCGCAAGGTCGGCGCCGCGAGTCCGGCGGGCTTGGCGGTTGCCAAGGTCCGGTAGCCGTCGGTGCCGATCGGCATGAGCCGCCAGCCCAGCGGCATTAAGGCCAGCAAGATCGAAGCCGCCAATGCGTAGCGGAAACCGCGATGTTTGCTATAAGCGTTCAGGCGGCGGGGCGTCCGCGACGGTACCTGGCGATCGTTGGGCGCGGCCGAGTCGGCCGAGCGGTCGCGGGAGCGAAGTTTGGCGGAAACGTTGGCGAACGACGTTTCCGCGGCGATATCCAGATCGGTTGATTGGCTGATGGCTTGCGCCAGCTTTTTCAGACCTTGCAATTCCCGGCGGCAGGTCAGGCAGGTCCGAATGTGTTTATCCACCAGTCGGTACTCCGCTTCCGGCAGGCTGTCGTTGGCGTACCACGGCAGCAGTCGCTGAACTTGTTGATGTTGGGCTTGGGTGTGGGCTTCGGCGTTCATCGGTCTAATCTCCCTGGCCTAGGCAAAGGCTTGCAGCTTTTTGCGGGCATGGAACATACGGGTTTTCACGGTATTCTCCGGGCAGTCCAGGATTTTGGCGATTTCCTGGTAGGGCAGGCCGTGGTAGAAGGTCAATTCGATCACGGCACGTTGATCGGGCGGCAGATGGGCCAGCGCGCGGTTCAACCAATCGGCGGTCTCGAAATTGTCGGCCAAATTGGCCAACGGATCGCCCAAGGTTTCGTGAAAGTCTTCGATATCGACATCCGCGCAGTATTTGCCAGCTTTGGACAAGGCCTTCAGCGCCTTGCGATAAGCGATACCGAATACCCAAGTCGAGACTTTGCTTTCGTGGTTGAAGCGCTCCGGTTGCTCCCAGATCAGTAACAGGGTTTCCTGTATCAATTCTTCGATATTTTCGGCGTCGCGAGTGACGCGCAAAATAAATCGAAACAAGCGCGGGTAGTACAGTTTATAAAAAATCTCGAAGGCTTGAGCGTCCCCTTCGGCAATACGGAGCAGAATTGCCTGTTCATCGACGGGATGTTCGGTGTGGTTCGGCATGGGTGGTATTGAATTACGCACTGGACGCAGCATCATCTAACCTTGGTCGCGGATCCTCGGGTGGTCTCGGGTATATGCCGCGCTGGGCGTCCAAGGTTCAATGACGGTTCGCTTTTAAAATCCGACAGTGACCGAAAATAGATAGCGGTCGTCTTGCCGGCGCGGATAGAATTCGTCTTGATTCGGATCGGCGTGGTGATGAGCCGTCAACGCGGCGTCCAAGTAGCGCATATCGACCGACACATGTTCGTTCACAAACCAGGAAAGACCGGCATTCCAGTAAAAATAGTCCTGGCCCAACAATCTACCTGCTTGATGGTAGCCCAAACCTGCCGAAAATTGTATGGTATCCCAAATGTCGCGCCGATAATTCAGTTCGTAATTGGGCACGTCGGCCTGTCGTTGGTAGGCATTGGGAGCGACCGAAATCGTGGCGCTCAGCCAGTCGCGGAAATGTAGCGAGGCGGAATATTCGGCATAGTCGGCGGAGTGGTTGAATAGTTTGTTATCGAAAAGGTATCCGCTAACCGACAGCTCGGCCCGCCAATCTCTGTCGATCGGCCAATTCCAACCGAAATAAGGTTTGATTTCAATTTCCGCGCGGTTGCTGTTTGTTTGGTCGTCGAAGCGAACTTGAGACAAGCCGAGGCCGGCGAACCAGCCGATCTCGTGCTGGTAATCCAGATGGGCTTGAGCCAACGGATTGCCGCGATTTTTGGAGTAGCCCCGGTAGATGTAATCGCTGAGGAAGGTCAAGCTACCGTGCCATTCGGCCACGGCGGGCGGGGTGTCCGGTAACCAACAAGCCAGACCTACCGCCAATGAAAACAAACCTTTGCGAAAAATAGTCCTAAACTCCATAAGGGAGGGTAGCGATGGCGGGGATTCACACCTCGACGTAGCGGTAGGCAACGGCGCTTATTCGACGCATTATTTACCAGTTACATTGAACCTTCAACTTATTCGGAGAATAGCTCGATCTGGCTATGCATTGGTTCGGGAGAATCGGGTGAGTCGTAACTTGCGACTGTATTGCGCAACTAGATATTCTGCTTGTAAGTGTTATCCGCCGAAACTGGTCTCGCCGCCGCAATCGGATAGTTAAGAGAGCGTTAAGAAAGCTTGTCTACAGTCGCCCGCAAGTCAATTACAACGGATCGTCATGAATACCTCGCTTAGTGTAAGCACTCAAAGACTCAGGGAAGATTGCATTAGTGGCGGAATCTATGTCGCAACGGACGGCATGTTGAGATTTTGCGTCACCGGTCCGGTGATGGAGCTACCTATCGATTTTAAGGAATGGTATCAAGCGGAGGCCGAGGATGTGGCTGCGGATCGCTTTAAGGCCGCTTAACGACAGCTCTTCTTTTGAATGCCCAGATGATAGGCACGTGCGCCGGCATTAAGGAAATGCGCGGCGGGTAACCGACGAGATGGGGGAGCTCTCGTCGGCTGTTGCCAAAGATAAAGAATTAGTGCGCGCTGTAATGGCTTTCGATGTAGCGCTCGACCAATTCCTGAAACTCGCCGGCAATGTTATCGCCTTTTAACGTCACGGTTTTAACGCCGTCTTCGAATACCGGCGCGACCGGCGTTTCTCCGGTGCCCGGCAAGCTGATGCCGATATTGGCGTTCTTGCTTTCGCCCGGTCCATTGACGACGCAGCCCATCACCGCGACTTTCATCTCTTCGACGCCTTGATACTTGTTTTTCCAGAGCGGCATTTGGTCGCGCAAATAGCCTTGAATATCTTGGGCCAGTCTTTGGAAATAGTCGCTGGTGGTGCGGCCGCAACCGGGGCAAGCAGTGACCATCGGCGTAAACGAGCGGAAGCCCATCGTTTGCAGAATCTCCTGAGCCACGACAACTTCCTTGGTGCGGGCGGCGCCGGGTTCCGGCGTTAGCGAAATACGGATCGTATCGCCGATGCCTTGTTGCATCAGTATACCCAGTGCCGCCGACGAGGCGACAATACCCTTGGAGCCCATGCCGGCTTCGGTCAGACCTAAATGCAAGGCATAGTCGCAACGCTCGGACAGGTCTTGGTAAATGCTGATTAATTCCTGCACATCGCTGATTTTGCAGGAAAGAATGATTTTGTCCTTGCCCAGCCCTAGCTCTTGCGCCTTGGCGGCGCTTTCCAACGCGGATAGCACGATGGCTTCGCGAGTGATGGCCGGTAACTCCTTAGGCTCCGCCAGTTGGCGGTTTTCATCGAGCAGGCGGGTTAGCACCGCCTGATCCAGACTACCGCCGTTAACGCCGATCCGTACCGGTTTGTTGTACTGGATCGCGAATTCGATCATTTGTTGGAATTGCGGATCGCGGGCTTTACCCTTGCCGACGTTGCCGGGATTGATTCGGTATTTGGCTAGGGCCTGGGCGCAGTCCGGATATTTTTCCAATAATTTGTGGCCGTTGAAATGGAAGTCGCCGATAATCGGTACCGAAAACCCTTTTTGCTCTAGCTGGTTAACGATTTCCGGGACGGCCTTGGCGGCTTCCTCGGTGTTGACGGTGATCCTGACCAATTCCGACCCGGCGGTCGCCAATTCCATAATCTGCTGTACGCTTCCCGCAACATCGGTAGTATCCGTGTTGGTCATGGATTGGACTACAATCGGAGCGCCGCCGCCGACTCTGACGTTGCCAACCAAAACCTGTTGAGTGTGCTTTCTGGGACTTATGGACATAGAAATGTTTTGCAAGAAATCGAAGTTGTTTGGAAAAATACCAAGCGTTTTACTCGGTCTTAAAATTATAACCCAACGCCAATAGTCAAGAGTTAATTTGTGTTGATCAATTATTTTTCCGACGTGCATTTGGAATTCGGCGAGCAGGCGGCGCCGGAAACCGACGCGGACATTATCGTGGCGGCGGGCGACATTGGCGTTTTCGACCAAGGCGCGGCTTGGTTGAAGGCTTTGAATAAACCGGTGATCTACGTCGCGGGCAACCATGAGTTTTATGGCTACGAGTATCGCCAGGTGCTGGAAATGTTGCGCCGGGAATGTGCGGGTAGCCAGATTCATTTTCTGGAAAAAGATCAGTTTGTGTTCCAGGGTGTACGCTTTATTGGCTGCACGCTCTGGACTGATCTGTTTTCCGAAGGCGACGAAAAAGCGAATGCGCTGCAGAAAACCCTCAACGATTTTCGCCGGATCAGCTTTGAGGATCAGGCGTTCTCGCCCTATCAGTTTTCGGCCTTGCATGCCGATGCCAAGAGCTGGCTGGAAGCGCGTTTGGCAGAACCCTACGCCGGAAAAACCGTCGTTGTCACGCATCACGCGCCTACCGAATGGAGCTGGATAGGTTCGCCCAAGGTTCTAAAGCGATTGGCCTATTGCAACGATTTGAAACCGCTGTTTCACGAGTACGAGATCACGGCTTGGTTTCACGGTCATGTGCACAATTTGGGCGATTATCGTATCGCCGACGCCCGCATCCTCAGTAATACCCGTGGCTATCTAGGGCGTAAAACCGTCGACGGATTCGATATCAATAAAACCATCGAAATTTGAAGTCAAAAAACGCCTTAGTTTGCGTGTTAATCAGGGCTGCAGGTGGCGTCGCGACTGAGGATTTCTCGTTGAGAAAGCCGATAAGTTGTGATGTAATGACAGGGTTTTATGTCTTGAAGTGCCCGGTGGGGTTGGAGTTTTTTCCGGCGGGCTTTTGCTGCAATCTGTCTGGAGAGTAGGCGTATCTACTATGCAATTTACATTAAAAAAAGGTTTGGATTTGCCTATTACGGGCGGACCCGAACAGAAAATAAGTGACGGTAACGGCATCAAGTCGGTAGCGCTTTTGGGCTGCGATTATGTCGGCCTAAAGCCAAAAATGCTGGTTGCCGAAGGGGACAAAGTCAAGTTGGGCCAAGCTTTGTTCGTCGATAAGCAAAACCCCAGCGTCAACTTTACTTCGCCGGGCGCCGGTGTGGTCAAGGCCGTCAATCGCGGCGATCGCCGAGTGTTATTGTCGGTAGTGATCGAACTGAGCGGCAATCAACAAGAAAGCTTCGCCAGTTATGACGAGGCGGCGCTGGCCGGCTTGTCCGCCGATCAAGTCAAGGAAAATCTGTTGGCTTCCGGCCTTTGGACTTCTTTCCTGACTCGCCCCTACGGCAAAGTTCCTGCCGCCGACATCGCGCCTAGCGCTATCTTCGTTACCGCGATAGACACCCGGCCCTTGGCCGCGGACCCGGTCGTGGTGATTAAAGACCGGGCAGCCGACTTTCTGAACGGTTTGACCGTGATCGCCAAACTGACCGCCGGCAAGACTTATTTGTGTAAAGCCAGCGGCGCGGACGTGCCAAGCAACAGCGCGGTTCAGGTCGCGGAATTCGCCGGTCCGCATCCGGCCGGATTGCCCAGCACTCACATCCACTTCCTCGATCCGGTTAACGGTCATAAATCGGTCTGGCATATCGACTATCAAGCGGTGATGGCGATCGGCGCCTTGTTCACGACCGGCAAATTGAATGTCGAAAGAGTCGTATCGCTAGCCGGACCTACCGTTAAAAATCCGCGGTTGGTGCGTACCCGTGTCGGTGCGAATCTGGAAGACTTAGTCGCCGGCGAATTGCAGGACGTTGAAAATCGCGTGATTTCCGGTTCGGTGCTGTATGGCCACGAAGCCGCTGGTGCGTTGGCGTATTTGAGCGCCTACAGTCTGCAAGTTTCGGCACTGAAAGAAGGTCGCGATCGCGAATTCTTCGGCTGGATAGTGGCCGGCAAGGACAAATATTCGGCGATGAACGTTTATGTGTCCAGCAAGGATCGCAAAGATGGCCGTTTGTTTCCGTTAACAACCGATAAGAACGGCAGTAACCGGGCCATCGTGCCGGTCGGCGTTTACGAGAGCGTAATGCCGATGGATATTTTGGCGACACCGTTACTGAAAGCCATTGTGGTCGGCGACACCGATACCGCGCAAGCCTTGGGTTGTCTGGAGTTGAATGAGGAAGATGTTTCCCTGTTCACCTTTGTCGATCCCGGTAAGCATGATTTCGCGCCGGTGCTTAGAGCTAATTTAACTAAAATCGAGAAGGAAGGATAAATGTCGGCTAGAGACTTATTAGATAGCATAGAGCCGCATTTTACAAAAGGCGGCAAGTTCGAAAAGTACTACGGTCTCTACGAGATGGTGGATACTTTTATCTACACGCCGTCCGATGTAACGCGCGGTAAAACCCACGTTCGGGACGGAAACGACCTGAAACGGACCATGACCTTCGTGGTGATCGCCACGGCGTTCTGCATATTGATGGCGTGGTACAACACCGGTTATCAGGCTAATTTGGCGATGAAGGCGATGGGTGTCGAAGCGATCGACAACTGGCGCCGCTTCCCTATGGTCTTGTTCGGTTACAACCCGTACAACCCCTTATCGTGCCTGGTGCACGGCATGCTGTACTTCTTCCCGATCTATTTCACCACGCTGGCCGTGGGCGGCGTTTGGGAAGTGTTGTTCGCCACCGTTCGTAAGCACGAAGTCAACGAAGGCTTCCTGGTTTCGTCGATGCTTTACACGTTGATTCTGCCGCCGGACATGCCTTTGTGGCAAGTGGCGTTGGGTATCTCCTTCGGTATCGTGTTGGGCAAAGAGGTGTTCGGCGGTACCGGTAAAAACTTCCTGAACCCAGCCTTGACCGGCCGGGCCTTCCTGTTCTTCGCCTATCCGGCTTCGATTTCCGGCGATGCGGTCTGGGTCGCGGTTGACGGTTATAGCGGCGCCACTGCGTTGTCGCTGGCTTCCGCCGGTGGCTTGGACGCGATCAAAGCCAGTTTCGGCTGGTTCCAAGCCTTCTTGGGCTTCATTCCCGGTTCGATGGGTGAAACCTCGACCTTGGCCTGTTTGTTGGGCGCGGCCTTCCTGCTATACACCCGCGTCGCATCTTACCGGATCATGGCGGGCGTGTTGATCGGCATGATCGCGATGTCCACCTTGCTGAACGTGGTCGGCAGCAATACCAATCCGATGTTCGCGATTCCCTGGTATTGGCACATGGTGTTGGGCGGTTTTGCGTTCGGTACGGTCTATATGGCCACCGATCCCGTTTCCGCCGCCAATACCGATACCGGCCGCTGGATTTACGGCATCTTGATCGGTGTGATGATCGTCATCATTCGGGTCGTAAACCCGGCGTTCCCGGAAGGCGTGATGCTTGCAATTCTTTTCTCCAACATGTTTGCGCCGTTGATTGATTACTTTGTCGTCCAAGCGAATATCAGAAGAAGGATTAAACGCCATGCTTAATGCCGAGAAAAAAACCTGCAAGTATAACGAGCAGCTCTGTAAATATTACGAGCAGTTCAGAGTTTATGCCGACCGTATCCTAGCGCTGAGCAACGATAGTTTGGAAAAAACCATCAATGTCGCATTGGCCCTATGTTTGGTCTGCGCGGTGTTGGTGTCTATGGCCACTGTCGCATTGCGTCCGTTGCAGTCGCACAACAAAGCCCTGGACATGAAGAAAAACATTCTCGATGTCGCCGGTTTGTTGGAAAACGATACCAACATCGATGCGGCCTTCAAGGACAGAATCGAAGCCAAATTGGTCGATCTGGCGACCGGCGAATACGTTGACGGCGACGTTGACGAATACGACCAACGCAAGGCAGCCAAGGACCCGGCAACCAATGAAGTGATTCCGGTCGAGAAAGACATCGCCAGCATTCGGATGAAAGCCAAGGTTGCTAAGGTGTTTTTGGTGAAGGACGCCGGTAAATTGCAATCCATCATTCTGCCGATTAACGGCTACGGCTTGTGGTCTACGATGTACGGGTTCCTGGCGCTGGAAGCCGACGGCCAAACCGTGCAAAGCATCAACCTCTATGACCAAGGCGAAACACCGGGTCTGGGCGGCGAGGTGGTTAACCCCAACTGGCGGGCATTGTGGAAAGGCAAGAAAGTCTACGGCGATAACGGCGAAGTGGCTTTGACTCTGGTTAAAGGCACGGTCGATACCAGTCGTCCGGATGCGGTCAACAAAGTCGACGGCCTGGCCGGCGCCACCTTGACCAGCCGCGGCGTCAGCAATTTGATCCTGTACTGGATGGGACCGGAAGGTTTCGCGCCGTACCTGAACAAAATCAAGTCAAACGGTTAGGAGTCGTCATGGACAAAGAAACTAAAAAAGTATTATTCGAACCATTGGTCGATAACAACCCGATTACCTTGCAGGTACTCGGCGTTTGTTCGGCGTTGGCGGTGACCTCGCAAATGTCGACCTCGCTGATCATGGCGTTGGCCTTGACCTCGGTTACCGCGTGTTCCAGCGCGGCGATCAGCGCCGTGCGCCAGCACACGCCGAGCAGCATCCGTATCATCGTGCAGATGATCATCATCGCTTCGCTGGTGATCGTGGTCGATCAGTTGTTGAAAGCCTTCGCGTTCGATGTTAGTAAAAAACTGTCGGTGTTCGTCGGTTTGATCATCACCAACTGTATCGTCATGGGCCGCGCCGAAGCGTATGCGATGAAAAATCCGCCGCTGCAAAGCTTTATCGACGGTATCGGCAACGGCGCCGGCTACAGCTTGATTTTGATTCTGGTCGCTTTGGTTCGCGAAACGCTGGGTTCCGGCAAATTGTTGGGTATCGAAGTATTACCGTTGGTCAAAGACGGCGGTTGGTACGTACCGAACGGTTTGATGCTGTTGCCGCCCAGCGCGTTCTTCGTGATCGGTTTGATTATTTGGGCTTTCCGCACCTGGAAACCGAAACAAGTCGAACACAACGAGTTCAAAATTATGGCTATTGCTCACGGTGAAGGAGGGCATCACTAATGGAAGCCTATATCAGCTTATTTGTTAAAGCGGTTTTCATCGAAAACCTGGCGTTATCGTTCTTCCTGGGGATGTGTACCTTCTTGGCGGTGTCCAAGAAGATCTCAACGGCGATGGGTCTGGGTATTGCGGTTATGGTGGTACAAACTTTGACCGTGCCGGCCAATCAGTTCATCTATCAAACCTTGTTGAAGGAAGACGCCCTGGCCTGGATTGGCATTACCGGCGTGGACTTGAGCTTTCTTAGTCTGCTCAGTTGTATCGGCATGATCGCCGCGATCGTGCAGATTCTGGAGATGACGTTGGATAAGTTCTTCCCGGCGCTCTACAACGCATTGGGTATCTTCCTGCCTTTGATTACCGTGAACTGCGCGATTTTGGCCGGTAGCTTGTTTATGATCGAGCGCGACTACAACTTCGGTGAGAGTGTGACCTACGGTATCGGTTCCGGTTTCGGTTGGGCATTGGCGATTACGTTGATGGCTGGCGTGCGCGAGAAGCTGAAATACAGCGACGTGCCGGCGGCCCTGCAAGGCCTGGGTATCACCTTCATTACCGCCGGCTTGATGTCTTTGGGCTTTATGGCGTTCTCTGGAATTCAATTGTAAGGGTATCGTAATGCTAGAAATTGCATTAGGGGTTATTTTCTTCACGGCTATCGTGATTGCGCTGGTGTTTATGATCATCGGCGCGAAAAGCAAACTGGTGGCCGCCGGGGATGTGGAAATTCTGATCAACAACGAGAAGAAGATTCACGTGCCGGCCGGTTCGAAATTGTTGAATGCGCTGTCCGACAACCAATTGTTCGTTTCGTCCGCTTGCGGCGGCGGCGGTTCTTGCGGCCAATGTAAGGTGAAAGTGCATAGCGGCGGTGGCGATATTCTGCCGACCGAGCTGTCGCACATTACCAAGCGCGAAGCGGCTCACGGCGAGCGTCTAGCGTGCCAGGTCGCGGTGAAAACCAATATGGCGGTCGAAGTCGAGGACAGCGTATTCGGCGTCAAAAAATGGCTTTGCACCGTCAAGTCCAACGACAACGTCGCGACGTTTATTAAAGAGTTGGTATTGCAATTGCCGGAAGGCGAAGCGATCAATTACCGCGCGGGTGGTTACATTCAAATCGAATGTCCGCCGCACGTGTCCAAGTACGCCGATATGGATGTCGCCGAGGAATACCGCCCGGATTGGGATAAATTCAATCTTTGGCGCTATGTTTCCGACGTAAAAGAGCCGACTTTGCGGGCCTACTCGATGGCTTCCTATCCGGAGGAAAAAGAGATTATGTTGAACGTGCGGATCGCCACGCCGCCGCCGGGCGCGCCGGACGGTATTCCGCCAGGCATCATGTCTTCTTTCATCTTTAATTTGAAGCCGGGCGATCAAGTTTGGGTTTCAGGTCCTTACGGAGAATTTTTCGCCAAGGATACCGATGCCGAAATGGTCTTCATCGGCGGTGGTGCCGGTATGGCACCGATGCGTTCGCACATTTTCGAC
Source organism: Methylomonas sp. LWB (assembly GCF_001856095.1). Lineage (NCBI taxonomy): Bacteria > Pseudomonadati > Pseudomonadota > Gammaproteobacteria > Methylococcales > Methylococcaceae > Methylomonas > Methylomonas sp. LWB. The sequence continues at coordinate 19,656 of NZ_MKMC01000007.1, read as the reverse complement.
CAGCTGCGTCGGTTGAAATCCAAACGCAAAATCACGTTCTGGTATGGCGCGCGCAGCAAGCGGGAAATGTTCTACGTCGAAGATTTCGACATGTTGCAACGCGAGAACGACAACTTCCAATGGCACGTGGCTCTGTCCGATCCGTTGCCGGAAGACGAATGGACCGGTTACACCGGCTTCATTCACAACGTGTTGTTCGAGGAGTTCATCAAGAACCATCCGGCGCCGGAAGACTGCGAGTTCTACATGTGCGGTCCTCCGATCATGAACTCGTCGGTGATCAACATGCTGTTGGCTAACGGTGTAGACAGGGAAAACATCTTCCTGGACGACTTCGGCGGCTAAGTCGGTTTTTTGCCGGTCAGGAACGAGGAGCAATCTCAGGATTTCTCCTCGTTTTTTTTGTGACGATGGTTGATTTTGGCGGGAATCAGGTTTTAGTATGAATTGGCTTCAATTGCCGTAGTCGCTACACCTATTTTGGCCGGTACTGTAACTATTTCTGTTTTTGACGATCTATCGATTAGACGTATTTTCAACCGTCATATTGAATTAGAGGACATCCATGACGTATTTTTTAGTAACTTTCGTGTTTATGCTGATCGTGATCGCGGTCATGGCGATCGGCGTGATATTCGGTCGGCACGCGATCAAAGGCTCTTGCGGCGGTACCGGCAATTGCATCTGCACCGAGAAGTGCGACAAGCGCAAACTGTTGGAGGCCGAGCAGGCGAGATTAGCGCATTCTGATGATGCCGCTCTGAAAAGCTGATAGAAGCGATTTGAATCTTGAGATCATTGCCCCGCTTAAGCGCGCTAAGAGGGGCAAAGCAAACTCCAGTTCCTACTGGGTTTCTTCTTCAACTTCTATGTTAATCGTGTCCGGTTCCCTATAGATTCCCGATAGTTTCCGTCTAAATTCGTGTGTGACGTCTTGAGCATCTATACGACTTTTCATCACGCGAGGGGTTAGAAGTACGACTAATTCGGTCTTATCCTTATTGCGGGTAGTGCTGCCAAATAGCGGACCCACTAATGGAATTTCATGCAGCAGCGGTACGCCGAAGCGGCTATAGTCGTTATTTTCTTTGATCAAGCCACCCAACACGATAGTTTCTCCACTCTGCACCACCACGCTGGTTTCTATTTCTCTTTTTTGAATCGTCGGCGAATTGATGGTGGATGTGCCGGTCCCACCCGTACCAGTTGTTGGGATGGCTTGATTGACGCTTTGCAATATATCCATTAACACCAATCCGCCCGAGTTGACTCTTGGCCGAACGGCGAGGTTAACGCCGGTATCCACCATTTGAATATTGTTACTGGTAGCTGTACCGGTCGTGAAAGTGGTGGTGCTCGTCAAGATTGGAACCGAATCGCCGACCTTGATCGAAGCCTCCTGATTATTTAAAACCATTAGCGAAGGTGATGAGATGACGTTGATATTGTTGTTGGTGGCGCCGGCTTTTAGGACAGCGTTGATGTCCTTGGAACCGCTCGAAAAAGCGTAAGAAAAACCACCGGTTCCAATACCTTTGGCGATGTCGGTCAACGTGCCGGAACTAATCAGCCCATTGTCCGCTCCGCCCGAAGCGATATTGGTCCCGCCGTTCTCGTGTTGTAAATACCATTGGATGCCGTACTGCAAGTCGTCTTTCAATGTGACTTCGACAATTGTCGCATCGATCATCACCTGCAGAGGTAACACGTCCAATTGTTTTATAACTCTGAGGATTTTGGAGTATTCCTCTGAGTTTGCGACGATAATCAGTGCGTTATTGCCATCGTCGGGGATGATTTTGACGTTGGGCATGTCGTTGTTACTCGAGCCGGCGGTAGAGGCGTTACCCAGTACCGAACCGACGCTGCCGCTCGCGCCGCTGCTACGATTGCGGTCTTGGTTGCGGTCGCTGAGCGTGCGCTCGCTGTCGCCGCCACTGCGGCTGCTGCTACTGGAGCTGGTACCCGTGCCGGTTGTGCTGCTAGAGGCGCCGGTTCCGCTGCTGCTGGAAGACGAACGATTGCTGGCCGACATGCTTTTTCGGCCGGAGGCAATGGAGGCTTTCGAACTGCGTTGGCCGGAACCGTTTCCGAATATCCCGCTTAGCGTTTCCGCCAAGTCTGAAGCACTGACATGCTGCGCCCGGTAGACGTTCACGCCGCCGGCCGCCGCCGGATTGATCCTATCTAGCCGCAAGATCCAGTTTTCGATGTCTTTTAAGTAATGCGCCTGATGAGTGATGGCTAGAATCGCGTTCAGGCGTTCGATTTCTATGAAACGGAAAAAGCTGGAATCGCCGCCCTTGTCCTTCTCTTGTTTGTGGTTGAAGATTTGATCCAACTCGTCAATGACTTTGCCGGCGCTGACGTGGGCCGGCGTGAACAGCGCGAACGAACGGCCTTTCAAAATATCGGTATCGAAGGTGTTGACCACATCCATGACCCGGCCCAGCTCGGCGCCGGAACCGGCCACCATCAGCAGATTGCGATTGGCGTCGACATGCAGTAGCGCTTTTTCCGGCAACAAGGGTTTCAGTATTTCGCCCAGTTCGGCGGCGGCGACGTTTTTGACCGGAATGATGCGGACCTGATAGCCGTTGGGCATTTTCGAACCCGACAGAGAGTTGATCGAACTACTGTAAATCGCTTCGTTGGACGGCTTGATCAAATAAACCCCGTCCAGCGTCGAAAGCGCGGCATTGTTCAGGCTCAGCAGCATTTCCAGGGTCGGAATCAATTCTTCCTTGCTGAGCGGTTTCGAGGTCTGTAGCGTGACTTTGCCGGTGACTTGCGGACTGATCGTATAGTTGCGATTCAAGATATCGCCCAGGATCACCTTGGCTACTTCACCAAGATCCGCGTCGTCGAAATTCAAGCTGTATTCGCCTTTACCGACCGATTTTTTCGGTTCGGACGTGGTGTTGGCTTGGGCGTTGATGACGGGTTCGCCGTTCGGGAACAACTCGACCTTGGTGACTTTGTTTTCAGCGTTTTTATCGGCTTCGTTGGACAACTCCGGTAGCGATAATTGATCGCCGGACGCCGGTTTGACGTCGGCCAATGGCAGTTTCTGATGGAATTGCGGACCGATAAACTCGCAACCTGTCATCGACAGCGCTAACGCCACGACCGGCGTGAGAGTGAATTTACTAGTTGTCATTGATGTTCTCGACATTTTCAACGGGCGGAGATGGTTCGTTGGGTTTCGGGGGCGGCTGCATGGCGGCTGGCGGTTGCGCCGGTCTCGGCGGCACGGGGGGCCTGCCCGGCACCGGCGGTTTGGTTTGCGGTCTAGGCTTACGTAACGCGACGGCTTTTTCCTGGCCGGCTTGGGTCAGCACAACCCGGTCGGCCAGTATCTGTTTAAGCGTCCAGCCGGAAATGCTTTGCGATTCGTTGAGCTTTTGAAATTTTTTGGCTTCGTTGCGTTTGCTGAACAGTGCGATCGGATTCCGGTCTTTGTTGTAGATGCCGACTAAGGCCCAATCGTCGATCTGGCCCAGGTCCGGTCCGGCGGTCGCATCGGATGTCGCGGTATCCGCAATCGGCCGGCGGCCTTCGATAAACACCGGGCGATCGACGATTTCGGCGAAATTCTCCAACGAGCGTTGGCGCTCCGGCAGTTCCGGCAATTCCTCGCTTTGAAATTCAGCCGGCACGGGCGGCTCCAAGGCCTTGAGCAACTCGTTCCAGGCAAGATTGCCGTAAGTCCACTCGGCGGCCAGCGTTAAACTTGCCAGGCCGCAGCCTATCAATTGCAGTTTCAATAGTTTTTGGTTCATGAGGATTTGGCTCGCATGAAACTGACCACTTGAAAACTGACGTTGAGTTGGGTGCTGGGGTCTATTTTGTTGGTGCCGCGATTGCGGGCCCCGCGAACCGGGGTAATGTCCAGTTGATCTATGACCAGCAGCGGTACCGAAGACTCAATGCTGTGCAACACGTGGCGCAGTGCGTCTATCGAGGACACCATGCGCACCTTCACTGAAATTCGGACGAATTCGTTTTCGGCTTTGCCCGGCAGCCCCTGCGTGCTGGTGAGCTGGCCGCCGGCTTCGGTGACGGCCGTCTTGATCGCGTTTTGCAGCTCGGCGGACGCCAAGGCCTCGGTCGTGCTGTTCGAGAAGTAATCCTGCTCTTCGAATTGCTGCTGCAAGGCTTGCAAATTGTCGGCTACGCCTTGTTTGCGAGCGGCAACGGCTTGTTGGCGTTGCAGGCGGAATAACAAATCGCTTTTTTGGTCGCGATAATCCAACCATTGATTCAACAAGGGCAGCAGAATCGCAAACAGCAATGTCAAGACGACGCCGATCAACAGCCCTAGAGCCAACCAACGTTGATAACGCGGATTACTCATTCGCCGTCCCTGACCCGTTGTCATCGGCCGGATTCGCATCGGTGTCGGTTTCCTCGGCGGTATCGGCTGCTTCCGAGGGTTCGGTTTCGGCGACGGCGGCGACATCCATGCTGATTTGAAAGCGTTCCCGGCCGGTGTTCTTATCCTGAGTCAATGGCGATACGAAAGCCACGTTGGCGAAATAGGGCGACGTTTCCAAGATGCCGATCAACGCGGAAGCGGCCGGCGACTGGCCCTGAACCTGCAAGTGCTTGTCGGTGTACTGAAAGTGGGTGAGCCAAGTGTCGTCTTTCAACAACTTGCTGAGCTCGTTGAGCACTTCGATTAGCGAGGGGGTTTGGGTTTTCAGGTCGATCAAGCGTTGAGTCTTGCTCCGCACCGCCTCGATTTCCTGTTGTTGGCCCTCAATCAGCCGCGTTTCCTTTTCCAATGTTTTAATACTGGCCTTTAAACGCTCGACCGCTTCACCTTCCCGCCAAACCGGCCAAATTGTCGCGGCCAGCAACAATAGCGCAAACAATCCGTTCAAAAGCCAGTGCAGCGATTGCGACAAGCGATTGCCGCGCGGTTGGAAACGTTCCGGCAATAGATTGTAATCCGCCGTGATACCTTCAGCGGGTAACGCCTCGGCGTAATCGACGCCGCTGGGTTGCACGCCCCAACTCTGTAATTGTTCCAGCAGGCGATCCAGCACAGGTCGCGGCGTGAGCACCAACTGAACCCGTAGTTGGCCCGAATCGGTTTTCCCCAACGGTAAGTTGGCGAAATACACCGCGTCGGCCTTGAACGGCGTGTACCGGTCCAGCTCGAAACCGACCACTTGCGCCAGGTTTTCCTGGGCGGCCAGCGGTAGATAAATGGTTTTGGTCAGACCCTGGCCCGCTTCCAGCCTGAGCAGCGTATCGGCTTTTTGCAGTTCCGGTTGTTGCGCCAGCAACTCCCGATAGGCATCGGGATTGTCGCGATTCAGGGTTTTACTGAAGACGGGAGGCTGATCGGGGTCGAGGGCGCGGCGAAACGTCGCGGTCATGCCGGCTGGGGTTTCGGCGAAAATCAGATAGCCGCTGCGGTCGCTTAATAAGGCCAGCACCGGAGCGGGTATCCAGTAGCTCAGCTCTTTGCTCCACCAGCGGAAAAACCGCCGCAGGTCAAAATCGATTGTCGCTTGTAAATTCATTCTTGAACAAAAATTAGCTGGGATTCCATAGCCGAGTCGAATAACGACAATGCGTCTTGCCGAGGGTGCCAATCCAGGATTTTTATAGGAGGCTCATCCGGGTTCTGATTCTGAAACTTAATGACCGCTTCGAGGCCAGCGCCGGCGTCTTCGCCAATCCGGGTTTCCACCGTGATGGTAAAAGCCTGGTTCTCGGCGATTCCGCTGTCCTCGCCGGTTTCGCCAGTGTCTTCCTGGTCCGACGACTGAGCCGCCAAACGATTGTCCAAGTATACATCATGAACATTGCGTTCTTTCAGATCGGCGCCGATGATTTGCAACAGCTTCGGATCGGCAACCTTGAAATCCACTTCGGCTTGTTCCGAATACACGGTTAGCCAGGGCCGCAGGCGTTCCAGCAATTCAGCGTCGATGCCGATCACCTGTTGCAGTTCTTCGACGGACTGGAACGGTCGATTGCCGGGGCGCTGCCGCAAACCGGCCTGTTGATATTCCTTGCGTTCGGCGCCGTGTTGACGCGGCTCGTCGTCGGCATCGCGCCAATCGACGATCGCGTCCACCAAGCGCGCTTGTTCCTTCTCGTCGCTGGTCGCGCCGGCAATGACGGCTTGCAGCAGTTCCTCCTTACCGGCGTTGATGTCTACCTTGCCGGATTCGGCGAGAATCTTGATGCGCGTGACGCCGTCCACGGTCGGGACCTGATAAACGCTGCCGTCTGATAGCCAGCGCTGCGCCTTGTCGGTTTGTTGCAGCCTGAAAATAGCCAGATTGATGCCGCTTTCGGCGATCGCCATCGCTTCGGCGTTTTTGTGCAGCGCATAACTGACGCTGCTTTCGCGGCGCATGCTTAATGCAAAACTGCCTGCCATGATGCTCAGCAAGGTCAAAATCCAGATGACGATGACCAGCGCGAAGCCCGGTTGCCGATTAATTCGGGTTGGCATCGTCCACGCTCTCGGTATTGGCGGGCGGCGCGGTCAGCGTCGGTCTGGCATTGATTCTGACCGGAAAGATCATGTCGGGCCAGAAGCTATGGTCTCGCAGCACGATGCGGACCTTAATCAGCAACGGCAGTTGCTCGGCGTTGATCCATTGCTCGTGCCACGCGGTTTTATCGGTTTCCGCGTTGGTGCCGTAATAGGCCAACTCGAAGTCCTCGACATTATTCAGTAGGACCGTGGCCTCGGCCGCGGCCTCGGGTAATTGGCCGTAAGGCACCAGCGAAACCCGAATCACCGACGAACTATCAGGGTCGGTATCGACGGTAAACGTCTGCAAGCCCTTGCGGGCCGAAGCCGAAGGCAGCGCCGCGACGAAACGAATGGCATGCGGACGACCTTCGAAGGCCAGCGTCTCGGCGGCTTGATCGGCGGCGTCGGGGGTGTCGGTGCGCAGGCCGGTCGGCGATGACGGATTGTCTTCGGCCGGCGCCGGTACCGGCTTGATGCCACTGAGGTGCCGTCTAAAAAACTGATAGACCACGGCTTTTTGATTGACCTCGGTCAGCTTGGCTTCGCCGACGTTCCAGCTTTCGGCGGCAATGCGCAGACTGGCGAACAGTAGCGCCACGATCACGCTAAGCAGCGTCATCGCAATCAACATCTCTATTAAGGTAAAGCCGTTTCGCGTCGGGCGGTCCATGCCGGTTATTGAGCGGTGGTCAGTTTTAAGGTATCGAGTTCTACCGTGCGGCGTTGCTCGTCGTCGCCCCAGGCCACGGTGACGTCGACTCGCATCAGTCGCGCGGCCGGTTCCTGGTCGCCGTCGGCCAGCTTGCGCAGACTTTCGCGAACGCCGCCGCTGTTTTGCACTGGTTGGACGCTGACCCGCCAATCGAAGCGTTCGCCTTCGTTGCCGTCCAGTTCGCCCGGCTCCAGCGCGGTTTCGACGCCGGTGCGGGCCATCAGCGACTCGGCGATTTGCACCGCGATCGTGTATTCCTCGGCGATTCCGGCGTGGTTGACGCCGTTGCCGAATACCCGCAACACGATAGTCAGCGCGATCGCCATGATCGAAAAGGCGACTAAAATTTCCAGCAGCGAAAATCCGTCAAGCCGTCGCATGGTCGAGCAGGTCGGGTTCGGCGGCCGAAATGGCGACTTCGCCGGTAATCCAGTTCACGTCGATGCGTTTGGACAGATTGCCCCATTCCAGCGTGATGCGGCCGCCGGTCGAGGAGCCGTCGCCGAAGAAGCGGATGCTGCCTTGCTCGCCGTCGGCGAATTCTTCCTCGGCAACCACCAGCGACACGTCGATGTCCTCGGCGAATGCGTAAGTCTTGTCGCGATGGTCCACCCGGTAGCTGTTATCGGCCAGGCTGATCGTGACCGCCGCGGTTTTGCCGGTCAACAGGGCTTGACCGTGGGCATAGCGCAGCGCCGAAGTGATGTCGCGCGCCACGGCCTGCAACTTGGTGGCGTGGTTGCCGGAAGCGATATTGTTGCCGAGTACCGCGAAACCGAGCACGGCGACCAGCAACACGATCGCCATCTCGATCAACGTGAAACCCCGCGCGGCGGCGGGACGGGGCGGCCGGGCCATTATTCCCAGCTATTGATGTCTTGTTCCTCGCCTTCGCCGCCTTCCTTCTCGTCGGCGCCGTAGCTGAACAAATCGAACTTGCCGTGTTGGCCGGGGAAGACGTAGTGGTAATCGACGTTCCACGGGTCTTGCGGAATCTTCTCCTTGCGCAGATAGGGGCCGTTCCAGCGCTTAGCGTCGGACGGTTTTTCGATCAGCGCCAGCAAACCTTGTTGTTGGGTTGGGTAACGACCCTCGTCTAGCTTGTACATGTCCAGCGCCGCCGCCAGGTCCTCGATTTGCACCCTGGCCGCCTTGGTTTTGGAGGCGCCCATGTGCTTCATGACCTGCGGGCCGACGATGCCGGCCAGCATGGCGATAATGCCCAATACCACCAACAGTTCCAGCAGCGTAAAGCCGCGTTGGCGGCGTATCGTGTGTGTCATCGCGTGTCTCTCCTTGGATTAAAAAGCCAGATCGTTGACGCTGAGAATCGCCAGCAAAATCGAGACGATGATGCCGCCTATCATCAGGCCCAACGAGATAATCAACGCCGGTTCCAGCAAGGCCAGCATGCGTTGTATCGTTTGTTTTAATTGTTTGTCGTAAATGCCGGCCACCCGCATCAGCATTTCTTCGAGCCGGCCGGTTTCCTCGCCCATTTTAATCATTTGCACGGCGAGTTTGGGAAACAGGCTTTGTTGACTGAGCGCCTCGGATAAAGTTCGGCCCTGTTTCAATTGGGCCTCGGCATAATCCAGCGATTCGGCCAACACCGTGTTGCCGACGGTTTCCCGAATGATGACCAGCGACTTTAAAATCGACACGCCGTTACCCAGCAAGGTGCCGAAGGTGCGGCTGAAGCTGGCGACCTCCATCGTCAACACGATTTCGCCGACCAGCGGGGCTTTCAAAAACCGGCCGTCCCAGACCTTCTTGCTGGCCGGTGCGCCGAGCTGGGATTTGAAGTATTGAACCGCGGCTGTGATGCTCAGCAGCAGCAGCCACCAATAGCTTTGCAGGAACTCGGCCAGCCCGACCACGATTTGCGTGGGCACCGGCAAGGCCTGGCCGGCGCTGTCGAACATTTCCTTGAACTGCGGCACGACGAAGGTCAACATCACGAACAGCGACGCCAGCGACATCACCAGCAACACCGCCGGGTAAATCAGCGCGGTGCTGACGGTATCCTTCAACTCCTGGGCGCGTTCCATATACTCGGCCAGCCGCTGCAATACGCCGCCCAGATTGCCGCCCAATTCGCCGGCGCGGATCATGTTCAGATAAAACTTGGAAAATACGCCGGTCTGGCTTTCCAGCGCGTCGGCTAGCGCCTTGCCGCCCTTGACCTTGTCCAGTACGTCGGCGGTCAGCTTGTTGAGCTTGGGCTTATCCTCGGTCAGTTGCAGCAAGATCGTCAGCGAGCGGTCCAGCGGCAGGCCGGATTCCAGCAATGTCGCCAATTCGGCGGTCAGCATGCCGATTTCCTTGGCGGACAGGCGCACGCCGGCGGTTTTCAGCTTGAACCCGAGAAAGGTCTTGTCCTTGGCCGCTTCGACGCGGATCGGAATCAAACCCTGATTTTGCAGTTCCAGCAACAGGGCCTGCTCGTCGGCGGCATCGCGCACGCCTTCCTCGGCGAGACCCTGATTGTTGACGGCTTTGTAGGAATATAAAGGCATGGAATGGTTTAGCGATTGGCAATGAGCTGGATTTGCGGTGGGTATAAGGCAAAATTCTCGTCGGCGGAAACAATCGGCATGTTTTCGCTAAAGGCAGTAGCTAACAATAGCCTATCGAACGGGTCGCGGTGGTTGGTTAATAATGGTATTTCCGCGTAGGCATCGATGTGTCGGTTTTGAATGCCGAGCAGATTAAAACCATCGCGTTCGATAAAGTTCGTCAGTTGATCGATAGTAAGATCAAGCTCCGCCAGTTTCCCCAGCTTTTGCTTGATGGCGATTTCAAAGAAACTTATCTGACTGATAAATGTCGCTTCGTTTTCTAACGCATTTTTTACTTGTGGCGCCAGTTTGTTTGGCGCCACCAAGGTCCATATCAAAATCTGCGTGTCTACGAGATAACTCACCACATGTAATCCTTTAGGTCATCCAGTGGCTCGTTAAAATCATCAGGAATGCTATACCCCTTTCCCGCCAGGCTACCGATCTTTACCCCTCGATGGACAGGTTTAGCTACAGTTTGTTCTTCGGTAAGAAACATAACAACTACTTTCGACTTCGTATTGGTGGGCGGGGTTTCTTCAAGTATGACTTGGCCGTTTTCGTAAATGCCTTTAATTGCGGTATACATATTACCTCCGGTGAGTTGGGGTCATTTTACCAATCGGTGCCTATCGCATTTCAAAAAATTTCCGTTCTACAAAGCAACTCGCCTGGCAATTTCAATGTCTTTTCTTAGTAAGTCGTTGACTAATAACTGCAAGTTTTCAGGGTTTGATTGACATTTTTCCGAGAGATAAAGAGCGATGTCCCGGTCCAGATAAATCGGTATTTGAATGTCTTCCAAAGAAACATAAAACTTACCTTGCTCGGCATTAGAAAAGTCATATTCGTCTTTCATTATTTTGCCCTCCGGGTATAAGTGGCTTTTTCATTTTGGGTGGCTTTTCGGGCCGAAATAATACGAATCATGTCATCGTAACGAAAAGTATGGACCACCAGCAATATTTGTTCGTTCAGATTTTTGCCCAACAACAGCCAGCGCTCTTCATCGTCTGAATGTTCGTTGTCCGGCATGCTTAAAGCGAAAGGATCGGCAAACACATATACCGCCTGGCGAAAATCGACGCCGTGCTTGCGGATATTGTTCTGGTTTTTGTTTTCATCCCATTCGAATTTCATTTGAAATGCTTTTTTAATTGGGGGGCTGAGCACAGTCGGCCAAAAGCGGACAGCCCTTTAAATTTTTGATCGTCCGGTTAAGTGCTTTTGCAGATGTAGGGTGGGCAAATTTGCCCACCATTGCAACCCGGGTGGGCACAAAAATCCGTGCCCACCCGGGCTGCTGTCTTTCACAATATTTAGGAGCAATTTTAAATTATTTCTTAATGCATGCTTTGTAAAATAACTTTCCAAATTCGCTAAGCTCGATACAGTAATATGTAAACGATGAAAATCTCAGTCGAACTTCTCGAAGTTCGCCATCATTAAAAATCTCATTATTATAAGTTATTATGCCAAGAGAAACGAGGTGTTCGATAAAAGTCAGAAGTAGGCTGGGGTTTCCAAGGATATCATGGTTTATTTTTTTTGAAAGGAGCAAGTTTTTTATCTGATCGTTTAATACATTAAATCCTTGCGAAAGACTAAGCTCATTGTTCCCTATAATTTTATTTTTCTTGGTGTTTGATAGGAAGTAGAGTCTGTAACCTTCATTGCCTAATTCATTGATAATCAAGGCCTCATCAGGAGCAAGTTGGGTGATTATGTTTATAAAGGCTGGATGGGCTTCCCCTAAGCGCTCTTTATCAAGTCCGCGAGATAAAAGGTTTATATATAATATGGTTATTGGGTTGTCTTCCTCCTGATACTTCAGTTTCTCGGATACTGGTAAAATAAGCGATTCCATAGGGGCGATTCGCCTATCGTTCGGCACTTGTGCAATAGACTGATCTATATATCGTGCAAGCCGGTCTTGAAGAGCTGCCGCATACTGAAGTGGAAACAATGCTAATCTTATTGTTTTGACAGCATCAACTCCTATCTTACCTGCTTCCTTCAATGCACCCGAAACAAGATCACTGTATGTTTCTTCCAATACTTTTGGAGCGCTACTAATAGTTTCAATTATTTCATTCATCTTAATAAAGCCAAGTAGGGCGGGCACGTTTTAGGGCCGTAGGGTGGATAAGCGAAGCGCCATCCACCATGGGAACGCAAATAGGTGGATGGCGCTTCGCTTATCCACCCTACAACTTTTATTATTTGAATGGCTGATTTAAATTTTAAACCGACATTCTAGATAAATACACGAGCTTCCGCCTTGGGTCGGATTTCGCCAATCCACAATTGATTATTTTCAATAAATCCACATAACGACTTTATGTAATCCAATTACGCCTCCGTCGTCACCCTTAACACTTCCTCCAGCGTGGTCGTGCCCTGCAAGGCTTTGCCGACGCCGTCTTCGTACATGGTTTGCATGCCTTCGGCGATCGCGGATTGCTGGATCACGAAAGCTTCCTCGTGTTTCATGATTTGCTTGCGGATCGTGTCGGTCATCGTCAAGAACTCGATGATCGCCAGCCGGCCTTTGTAGCCGATGCCGTTGCAGGCCGGGCAGCCGACCGGTTTGTGCAGCAGGATTTCACCGGTCGACTGCCACTGCCGTAGTTTCATTTCCTCGATCAGCGTTTCCGAAGCCGGGTGGGCTTGCTTGCAAACGGGACACAGCCGGCGCACCAAGCGCTGGGCCAGAATGCCGTTGATCGTCGAACTGAGCAGATATTCCTCCAGACCCATGTCCTGCAAGCGGGTGACGCCGGCGGCGGCATCGTTGGTATGCAGCGTGGACAGTACCAAGTGGCCGGTCAGCGCGGATTGCACCGCGATCTTGGCGGTTTCTAGGTCGCGCATCTCGCCGATCATAATCACATCCGGGTCCTGGCGGACGATGGAGCGCAATGCCGAGGCGAAGGTTAAACCAATCTGCGGCTTGGCTTGAATCTGGTTGATGCCTTCCAGTTGATATTCCACCGGGTCTTCGACGGTGATGATCTTGCGCTCGGAGGTATTCAGGGTTTTCAGCGCGGCGTACAAGGACGTGGATTTACCGCTACCGGTTGGACCGGTAATCAAAATAATGCCGTGCGGTTGCGCCAGCACTTCCATGAAACGCTCGGCCTGCTTGCCGACGAAACCCAGGGTTTTAAAATCCAGTACCGCATTTTCCTTGTCCAGCAAACGGATCACCACGCTTTCGCCGTACAGCGTCGGGATCGTCGAGACCCGCAGGTCCAGTTCCTTGCCGATCATTTGCAATTTGATCCGGCCGTCCTGGGGTAGGCGGCGCTCGGCGATGTTCAGTTTCGCCATGATCTTGATCCGCGACAGCACCGCGGCGGTCGAAGCGACCGGCGGCGAGTCGATGTCCTGCAACACGCCGTCGATGCGCAAACGCACTTTCAGGCTTTGTTCGAACGGCTCGATGTGTACGTCGGAGGCCCGGCTTTCGACGGCTTTTTGCAGGATGAAGTTGACCATTTTGATGATAGGCGCTTCGCTGGCCAGGTCTTTCAGGTGTTCCAGGTCTTCGCTGTTTTCTTCTTCGCTGGTCAGGCCGTCCAGCAGTTGGTCCATTTGCGATTTGCCTTCGCCGTATTGCAGTTCCAGCGCGGCGTCGATGTCGGACATTTGGCCTATTTTCAGCGCGACAGGCTTGCCGGTCGCCAGTTGCAGGGCTTGGGCGACGTAGTCGTCTTCCGGATCCAGCACCGCGACGGTGACGGCGTCCTCGCCGGCTTCCAGGCCGGCCACGTGGTATTGCTTGAGAAAGCGTCTGGAAATGAGCTCGGGCAGCGGCGATTGAGGCGGGTATTGTTCGCCGGCGACCTTGGGCAAGCCGCTGGTCTGAGCGAAGCAATTGGCGACATCGGCGTCCGAGCACATGCCGAGCTTGATCAACAGCTGGGGCAGAGAGTCGTCCAGCGAGGTTTTCTGCATGCGCCGAACCTTGCTCAAGTCGCTGTCGGACAGTTTGCCGTGGTGTTTGAGCAGGCTCAGAAAAGCCGCGTATTTTTCGGGTCGATTTGCGATTTCCATGTCCATCGTCGGTGCCGTAAACTAAAGCCGTGTGGCCGGCATTGTAGCGATTTTCCACTGAGTCTGGCTGCCGATTATTACCGCAACGCGTCACGGCGCCATGCCGAAGGAAAATAACGATGACGAATGGAATGAGAGCCGGGCTATTGACTGTCGCGGCGGTCGCGGCCGGCGGCTGTTCGAGCGATTGGGCACAGCGGATGGGTTACCATGCGCTCAGCAATGCCAGGCAGATGCAGTGCCAAAAGGCGATGGCCGACGATTGCGAAAAACGCCCCGATTACGACCGCTATCAGCGCGAGCGTCGCGAGGCGACCGAGACCCAAAGTCCTCGCTAACCGGCGGTAAGCTGGCCTACATCTTCCTCAAAACCAGAGTCCGTCATGAGCGCAAACAGCGGCGAAAACTGGATGGCCGAATTGGGTTTCTCCGCCGATTCGGAATTGCAAAAGGCCTTGGAAATTGCCGCCCATATCGGCGACGTTTCCGAAGACGATGCCAACATCAGCTACACCTCGTTACTGATCGGCTTGTTATGGAACGGCGATGCGCTATCGGTCTGGTTGCAAGCCCAAATTCAGCGCGGCGGCGTTGCGGTCGAAAACCTCTACCGGCAGCGGCGCCTGACCGAGGCGCAACGCGAGCCGATTCTGGAAAACGTTCGTAACGGCCGGCCGGCCGCGTCGCGGAAAGTCGCGATCAGTATTTCGGCGCGGACCGTGCTGCAAGAGGCGCACACCCTGGCTTTGGAAACTGGTTGCGCCGGCGACGCGCCGCTGGCGACCCGCCACGTGCTGGCCGCGTATTTTTTTCGGAATCCGCCAGGGCATAACCATCAACTGCACCAAGAATGGGGCTTCGAAGCCGAGGTGTGGCGAAGCCGGTTCGCCGAATACATACACGATCACTATTCGGCGGAGTTTGGCGGTTGGGCGCAGGTGTTGAGCGGGTATCTGGATACCGACGATTTACAACCATCGGGACAATTCTTGGGTGGCTATGCATTCGATACCCAAACCGTGCAATTGCTGCGCACCTTGGAACAAACGATAGCGAGCCACTCGCCGCCGCTATTTTCCTCGGCAAGCTTGCTCGATCTGCTGGTGTCGCTGCGCGAAGTGCCCGATTGCGCGACCTTCGCCGAACTGGTCGCTATCCCGCTAAAAATCGGCGAGCCTCGAACGCTGACGACCGTCGATTCCCCGTTCGCCGGTAGCGGCAGCTCTTTTTCGGCGACGCACGGCTTCAAGAATATTTTGGATCGAGCGCGGACGCTGGCGCGGGCGATTAGCGGAACCGAAATCATCGGTGTCCGCCATATTATCGCCTCGCTGTTGGTCTCGCCGGATTCGACAGCCAATAAAACACTGAAGCGGGTAGGTGTCAGCCTACCGTTGCTGCGTAATCGAGTCTTGGGCGACTTTACCCGGCGCTGGGTCAATGACGACGGCTTGCAATGGCGCTTTCACTTGATCGGTACCACGCCGCCGACCATCGCCGGCTATAGCTCGGATTCGGCCGATACCGGCATCGACAAGCTGGATGTCGCGCGTTATGCGACCGCGTTCGCGGTGGTCGTGGCCGCCGAACAGGTCAGACCGCCGTTGTCGATCGGCATTTTCGGCGATTGGGGTGCCGGCAAGAGCTTTTTCATGCGCTTAATCAGCGAGCAAACCGAGCGGCTGTGCGCCAATTCTACGCTCGGGCCGGACGGCAAGCGTCTGTTTTGCCGGCGAATCCTGTCGATCCGTTTCAATGCCTGGCATTACGCGGAGCAAGACTTATGGGCCAGTCTGGTTCAGACCATTTTCCAGGAGTTAAATAAAGCGCTGCTTGGCCCGAGTGACGCGTCCGATGTTTTGGCCTCGGTGCAACAGGATTTAAACTTGGCTAAAGAGGCCAGAGCGGAGGCAGAGAATCAGCTTAACCGAGCACGTGACGAACAAGACGATCGCAATAATGCGCTGCAAGCGGTTCGGCAGCAGGCCAGACTGGAAGCCGAAAAAGTGCGGGCGCTAAGCGCTGTCGATGTCGTCGCGGCGGTCAACGCCGAAGTGATCACGGACCAAAACCTGGAGCGTTTGCTGGTCTTGGCTGAAGATTACCTGGGGTATCGCGGCATTCGCCAAGACATTCGGGAAGGCCGCCAAACCGTGAGCGCTTTGATGGACATCGTGCGCGACAGTCGCTCGGCAACCGGCAAAGTGCGGTCGGCTTTGAGCTGGTTGTCGCGCGCGCCGATTTCCAAAAATGAATTTCGTAAACTGACGGTCGTGGCGATTCTGGTACTCGTCGTCGTCTCATTGTTCGCTACGGTTTTTCGAGACTGGATAGGCAATGCTTGGGCCATGCTATCGACCTTGCTTGCCGAACTGGGCGCGGTCGGCGGGATGGCAATCGCTTGGGCGAAACGCCATTTGAAAACAGTGTCCGAGGGCTTGAGTCAATTCGATAATTTGAGCGGTGAGTTAGACCGCCGGCTGGCCGCCAAACACTTGGAAAATCAAGCCGATCTCCTGTCTGCCGAGGAAGCCTTTCGGCAATCTCAGGCCAAGCTGGCCAATGCGGAAGCCTCGCTACTGATGGCAATACAAAACGTCGAACAAGCCGAGCAAGCCGTCGCGGAAAGCCGGTCGGCGCAACGTATTGCCCGGTTGGTGGAGCAACGCCTCAGCGGCAGAAACTACGAACAATATCTAGGTATTGTCGCGGCCATCCGCGCCGACTTCCAAACCTTGAGCGATCTGATGAAGCAAATGCGCCGGGAGTCCGAGTCCGCACCGACCACGCCGGAACCCATCGATCGGATCGTGTTGTATATCGACGACCTGGACCGTTGTCCCAGCGACAGAGTGGTGGCGGTGCTGGAAGCGATTCATCTGATGCTGGCCTTCGAATTGTTCGTGGTCGTGGTCGGCGTGGATATTCGCTGGGCGGCCCGATCATTGGCCGAAAAATACCCCAACCATTTGACGCCGGGCGACGAACAATGCCAAACCACACCGACGGCGCTTAGCCGGGCCGACATTGACGGCGCGACCGCGCTCGATTATTTGGAAAAAATTTTTCAGATTCCGTTTTGGTTGCCGCCGATGGAAGAACAAGCCAGCCGCAATCTGATTTTCGAATTGTTGCCGGCGCCGGTCGGCCAAGCCGGTGTCGAATCCGGGCATAACGCCGCGGAGCAGAAGCCCGCGGACTTGCCGGCCGCCGATCAACAGGCCGCGACGTCGCAAGCGGCTCACCTCGACGCGGCCAAGGCCCAGCCCTCACCAACGCCGAAAGGGGCGGAACTGTTGGACATCGCTGCCGAGGAACGCAATTACATGCTGCGCCTGGCGGGCGCGGTCGGCAAGTCGCCGCGCCGGCTGAAGCGCTTTGTCAATACCTACCGAATCTTGAAAGCCTCGATCGATGCCTTGGAGCGGGAAACCTTTGTTTTAGAACACGGCGCCAACGGCGAATACCGGACCGCGATGACGCTGTTGGCCTTGGTCACCGGCGCGCCGCGCAGTTCGCTGGACATGCTGCGCTTTTTGGACGAGCATCGCGACGAGGACGCTTTCCAGTTGTTCGACGACTACCTGCGCAGCCTGATTTACGCTAACGAGGCTAAGTACGTGCTTGGCGCATTGACCGCCTACCGAACGACGCAGCCGACAAACTTGCGAGAATTGAGGCACTGGGCGCCGCTGGTGGCGCGCTTTAGCTTTCGGTCGGGTACGGGGATGTAGGCCGGTCGTCCGCCGCAGCGCAATTTGAGTGCAATTTGCCGGGCTTTGCATTAGCATCCGGCCAACCTATCGTCGAGCCGTCAAAACCTTGTACCAGTCCTATTTCAATTTCAGCGAACTACCGTTCTCGATCTCGCCCGATCCGCGGTTCATGTACATGAGCGAGCGCCATCAGGAAGGTTTGGCGCATCTGCTGTACGGCATCAATCAGGGCGGCGGTTTCGTGGCTTTGACCGGCGAAGTCGGCACCGGCAAAACCACCTTGTGCCACTGCTTGTTGCAACAGCTACCCGATAACGTCGATATCGCGTTGATCCTGAATCCCAAACTGACCGCCGTCGAATTATTGGCGACGATATGCGACGAATTGGGTATCGCCCATGCAAGTCTGAGTGCGAAGAGTTTAATCGATGCCATCAATGCTTATCTATTGGCTGCGTACGCCGAAGGTCGGCGCAGCGTGCTGCTGATCGACGAAGCTCAGAATTTGAGTCTGGAGGTACTGGAGCAGATTCGGCTGCTGACCAATCTGGAAACCAGCAAAGCCAAATTGCTGCAGATTATTCTGGTCGGCCAGCCCGAGTTGAATCAAATGTTGGCTCGCCAACAACTGCGCCAGCTCAATCAACGGATAACCGCGCGTTATCATTTGGGTCCGCTGTCGCTGGACGAAACCCGTGCCTACATCTTGCACCGTTTGCGGGTTTGCCACGGTAGCCATCGTTTGTTTCAGGCCGCGGCCATTCGCAAAATTTACCGGTATTCCGCCGGGGTGCCGCGCTTGATCAACATCTTGTGCGACCGAGCCTTGCTCGGCGCTTACGCGACCAATACCCGCCAGATCGGTCCGGCGATCATCGTCCGCGCCGCCAGCGAAACCTTGGGGCCCCGGCGAGCAGCGGTAAAGCGCTACGTGGCGGCCGCCGCGACGTTGGCACTCAGTGTCGCGGCGGGGGGCTACGTTTGGTGGACGGATCGGCCGATCGTCCAAACCGCCAAGCCGCTTGCAGTATCGGAGGCCGCCGTCGCCGTGGCGCCGCCGCCGGTCGAGGCCAAGCCGCTCGCGCCGGCTTTCCAGGAATGGCTCGATGAGGCGCCGGCGTCTCCGGATGTCGCGTTAGCCGAACTACTGCGGATTTGGCGGCAAAATCCGGCGACCGATACACCGGTCAATTGCGACTCGATCGCTACGTTGGGTTTGAGTTGCCTATCGGGCAAGGCGAGCTGGCGGGAATTGATACGCCTCGACCGTCCGGCCCTGTTGGTGTTGAACGATACGCGGGGCCAAAAGCGCTACGTGCTGTTAACCGGCGCCGACCCGAGCCGCGCGGAGGTCCGGATTAACGGCGACAAGTCCTTCCCGCTGGTCGAGCTGCTGACGCTGTGGGACGGAAATTATCTGCTGCTGTGGCGACCGCCACGGCCGGGCTTGACCGAAATCGCGCCGCCGCAAAAATCCGCCGATGTCGTATGGTTGCGCCGACAGATCGGCAAAGTCGCCGAGGTTCCCGCCGGCGGCGATCCGCAGCTTTTCGACGACGCGTTAAAAACCCAACTAATGGCATTTCAACGCCAGCAGCAATTGACGCCGGACGGCATCGCCGGCGCGCGTACCTTGATCCAGTTGCAGAACCGGAGTGGGGCGGAGGATTCGCCCCATTTGGACATCAACCCCCGCTAGTCTTATCGATATGTCTTACATCTTAAACGCATTGCGTAAATCCGAGCAGGAGCGGCAAGCGCTAAAGCCGGATACGGTCGCGGCCAGGATTGCGGTGCAACCCGCCCCCGCGCGACAGGGCATCGCCAAAATCGTTGTCGCATTGGTATTGCTGAACGCGGCTATTTTGACGTATTTCCTGGGCTTTGCACCGGGCAAGCCGGAGGCCGTTCAACCCATCGCGGCAAACCGGGCGCCGCGGCCCGACGCGGAATCTGAACCGGTGTCGGCCGGCCAAACCGGCAAGCCGGAACGGAAACGGCCGTCGGCGCCGAAAGCCGATCCGCCGCCACGGACGGTCGCGGCAAGCAGCGTGGCGGATAAGGCCGGCGCGGCCAAGAAAATGGCCCCCGAACCTCCAAAAG
>NZ_MKMC01000006.1:0-136800 GCF_001856095.1 Methylomonas sp. LWB | reverse complement strand
ACCCAAACGCATTGGGTGTTATATGGTCAAGCCTCACGGGCAATTAGTACACGTTAGCTACGCCCATTACTGGACTTCCACACCGTGCCTATCAACGTTGTCGTCTCCAACGGCCCTTCAGGGGACTTAAAGTCCCAGTGAGATCTCATCTTGGGAGGGGCTTCCCGCTTAGATGCTTTCAGCGGTTATCCTGTCCGAACGTGGCTACCCAGCAATGCCCTTGGCAGGACAACTGGAACACCAGAGGTTCGTCCACTTCGGTCCTCTCGTACTAGAAGCAGCTTCCCTCAAATCTCAAACGCCCACGGCAGATAGGGACCGAACTGTCTCACGACGTTCTGAACCCAGCTCGCGTACCACTTTAAATGGCGAACAGCCATACCCTTGGGACCTGCTTCAGCCCCAGGATGTGATGAGCCGACATCGAGGTGCCAAACACCGCCGTCGATATGAACTCTTGGGCGGTATCAGCCTGTTATCCCCGGCGTACCTTTTATCCGTTGAGCGATGGCCCTTCCATACAGAACCACCGGATCACTAAGACCTACTTTCGTACCTGCTCGACTTGTCCGTCTCGCAGTCAAGCACCCTTATGCCTTTGCACTCATTGCCTGATTTCCGACCAGGCTGAGGGTACCTTCGTGCTCCTCCGTTACTCTTTGGGAGGAGACCGCCCCAGTCAAACTACCCACCAGACACTGTCCCTAATCCAGATAATGGATCGAGGTTAGAACTCCAAACATACCAGGGTGGTATTTCAAGGTTGGCTCCACGAGAACTGGCGTTCCCGCTTCAAAGCCTCCCACCTATCCTACACAAGTAGGTTCAAAGTCCAGTGTCAAGCTATAGTAAAGGTGCACGGGGTCTTTCCGTCTAGCCGCGGGTACACTGCATCTTCACAGCGATTTCAATTTCACTGAGTCCCAGGTGGAGACAGTGTGGCCATCGTTACGCCATTCGTGCAGGTCGGAACTTACCCGACAAGGAATTTCGCTACCTTAGGACCGTTATAGTTACGGCCGCCGTTTACTGGGGCTTCGATCAAGAGCTTCGCTTACGCTAACCCCATCAATTAACCTTCCAGCACCGGGCAGGCGTCACACCCTATACGTCCACTTTCGTGTTTGCAGAGTGCTATGTTTTTGCTAAACAGTCGCAGCCACCGATTTTTTGCAACCGCCTTACGCTCCATCCGCGAGGGACTTCACTTATCAACGGCATACCTTCTCCCGAAGTTACGGTATCATTTTGCCTAGTTCCTTCACCTGGGTTCTCTCAAGCGCCTTAGAATTTTCATCCCACCCACCTGTGTCGGTTTAGGGTACGGCCACTTGTAACCTGAAGCTTAGAGGTTTTTCCTGGAAGCAGGGCATCTATCACTTCGCGTTTCTTTCGAGACACTCGTCATCACGCCTCAGCATATAGCATCCCGGATTTGCCTAAGATGCCTGCCTACACGCTTAAACGGCCACTTCCAACCGACCGCTGATATAGCCTTCTCCGTCACCCCATCGCAGTTACAACTGGTACAGGAATATTAACCTGTTTTCCATCGACTACGCCTTTCGGCCTCGCCTTAGGTGCCGACTAACCCTGCGTCGATTAACGTTGCGCAGGAAACCTTGGGTTTACGGCGAGGGGGTTTTTCACCCCCTTTATCGTTACTTATGTCAGCATTCGCACTTCCGATACCTCCAGCCGACTTCTCAATCGACCTTCGCAGGCGTACGGAACGCTCCTCTACCACTCACGCAAAGCGTGAATCCGTAGCTTCGGTACTATGCTTAGCCCCGGTAAATCTTCCGCGCAGACCGACTCGACCAGTGAGCTATTACGCTTTCTTTAAAGGATGGCTGCTTCTAAGCCAACCTCCTGGCTGTCTGTGCCTTTCCACATCGTTTCCCACTGAGCATAGATTTGGGGACCTTAGCTGACGGTCTGGGCTGTTTCCCTTTTCACGACGGACCTTATCACCCGCCGTGTGTCTCCCGTGCTGACACTTGCTGGTATTCGGAGTTTGCATCGGGTTGGTAAGTCGGGATGACCCCCTAGCCGAAACAGTGCTCTACCCCCAGCAGTGATACACGAGGCGCTACCTAAATAGCTTTCGAGGAGAACCAGCTATCTCCGAGCTTGATTAGCCTTTCACTCCGATCCACAACTCATCCCCTACCTTTTCAACGGGAGTGGGTTCGGTCCTCCAGTGTGTGTTACCACACCTTCAACCTGGTCATGGATAGATCGCCCGGTTTCGGGTCTACACCTTGCGACTCAACGCCCTATTAAGACTCGGTTTCCCTACGCCTCCCCTATTCGGTTAAGCTTGCCACAAAATGTAAGTCGCTGACCCATTATACAAAAGGTACGCAGTCACCCCACGAAGGGGCTCCCACTGCTTGTACGCATACGGTTTCAGGTTCTATTTCACTCCGCTCTCCGCGGTTCTTTTCGCCTTTCCCTCACGGTACTGGTTCACTATCGGTCAGTAAGGAGTATTTAGCCTTGGAGGATGGTCCCCCCATATTCAGTCAACGTTTCACGTGCGCCGACCTACTCGATTTCACTAAAAAAAGGTTTTCGTGTACGGGGCTATCACCCTGTATCGCCGGACTTTCCAGACCGTTCCACTAACCTTATCCTAGCTTAAGGGCTAGTCCCCGTTCGCTCGCCACTACTTAGGGAATCTCGGTTGATTTCTTTTCCTCCGGGTACTTAGATGTTTCAGTTCTCCGGGTTCGCTTCAGTGAGCTATGTATTCACTCAAAGATGACGAGGTTATCCTCGCCGGGTTTCCCCATTCAGACATCGCCGGATCACAGGTTGTTTGCCACCTCCCCGACGCTTTTCGCAGGCTACCACGTCTTTCATCGCCTCTTACTGCCTAGGCATCCACCGTATGCGCTTATTCACTTGACCATATAACCCGAATACGTCTGTATTAAGGTTTTTAGTCGCTGACATGTTCGCTGATGTTGCTTGAGAACGTTTTACGGAGGTTTTGGGCCGCTTTCTTTCGAAAGCCGCTGGCTACCGCCCGCAACTCGTTTTTAAGTATTGATCGTTAGCCGATCAAGACTTAGGTTACAGATTTCCATATTGTTAAAGAGCGTATTGATACGAATATCAATGCTATCGAGCCTTGGGTTATTAACCGAAAAGCTGTATAGCGTTGATGTTGATATCTTGGCTTAAGATCGACGTCACGTGATGGTGGAGCCAGGGAGGATCGAACTCCCGACCTCCTGCGTGCAAGGCAGGCGCTCTCCCAGCTGAGCTATGGCCCCGAATAGATTCAGACTTTCGCCTTTTCGTTAGTTGGTGGGTCTGGGAGGATTTGAACCTCCGACCTCACCCTTATCAGGGGTGCGCTCTAACCAACTGAGCTACAGACCCAGGTGCGTCTTTCAATCGAAATAATTTGTTGTGAGTACGTGTGACAGTGTTCTGTCTTTGTAAGGAGGTGATCCAGCCCCAGGTTCCCCTAGGGCTACCTTGTTACGACTTCACCCCAGTCATGAATCACAAAGTGGTAAGCGCCCTCCCGAAGGTTAAACTACCTACTTCTTTTGCAACCCACTCCCATGGTGTGACGGGCGGTGTGTACAAGGCCCGGGAACGTATTCACCGCGGCATTCTGATCCGCGATTACTAGCGATTCCGACTTCATGCAGTCGAGTTGCAGACTGCAATCCGGACTAGGATCGGCTTTTTGGGATTTGCTGGCTCTCGCGAGTTTGCTGCCCTCTGTACCGACCATTGTAGCACGTGTGTAGCCCTACCCATAAGGGCCATGATGACTTGACGTCGTCCCCACCTTCCTCCGGTTTATCACCGGCAGTCTCCCTAGAGTTCCCGACTTGACTCGCTGGCAACTAAGGATAAGGGTTGCGCTCGTTACGGGACTTAACCCAACATTTCACAACACGAGCTGACGACAGCCATGCAGCACCTGTCTCTCGGTTCCCGAAGGCACCAAGTCATCTCTGACAAGTTCCGAGGATGTCAAGGGTAGGTAAGGTTCTTCGCGTTGCATCGAATTAAACCACATGCTCCACCGCTTGTGCGGGCCCCCGTCAATTCATTTGAGTTTTAGCCTTGCGGCCGTACTCCCCAGGCGGTCAACTTAATACGTTAGCTCCACTACTAAGTTCTTTAAGAACCCAACAGTTAGTTGACATCGTTTACGGCGTGGACTACCAGGGTATCTAATCCTGTTTGCTACCCACGCTTTCGTACCTCAGCGTCAGTTTTAGTCCAGGGAGCCGCCTTCGCCACTGGTGTTCCTTCAGATCTCTACGCATTTCACCGCTACACCTGAAATTCCACTCCCCTCTACTAAACTCTAGTTGCCCAGTATCAAATGCAGTTCCCAGGTTAAGCCCAGGGCTTTCACATCTGACTTAAACAACCGCCTACGCACGCTTTACGCCCAGTAATTCCGATTAACGCTTGCACCCTCCGTATTACCGCGGCTGCTGGCACGGAGTTAGCCGGTGCTTCTTGTATAGGTAATGTCAGTCTACCGGGTATTAACCGGCAGGTATTCCTTCCTATTGAAAGTGCTTTACAACCCTCAGGCCTTCTTCACACACGCGGTATTGCTGGATCAGGCTTTCGCCCATTGTCCAATATTCCCCACTGCTGCCTCCCGTAGGAGTCTGGGCCGTGTCTCAGTCCCAGTGTGGCTGATCATCCTCTCAGACCAGCTATGGATCGTCGCCTTGGTAGGCCTTTACCCCACCAACTAGCTAATCCAACATAGGCTCATCTATTAGCGCCAGGCCCGAAGGTCCCCGGCTTTCATCCGTAGATCGTATGCGGTATTAGCGTGAGTTTCCCCACGTTATCCCCCACTAATAGGCAGATTCCTATGCATTACTCACCCGTCCGCCACTCATCCGGGTGCAAGCACCCTTCAGCGTTCGACTTGCATGTGTTAAGCATACCGCCAGCGTTCAATCTGAGCCATGATCAAACTCTTCAGTTTAATAATGCTTGATACTAAATAAGATTAGCATCCAATCTTGGCTCGACTACAGAACGTCGTTTCTTGCGAATTGACGTGGATTCTCTGCGCCGATAATTTCTAACAGAAACGTATCGCCACACATACCCACACAAATTATTTCGATTCATCTTGTTAAAGAGCCAGAGCATCTCGCCCTGTTGAGCCGACATATTCTACAGAACTTTCAGAAAGTGTCAACACTTTATTTTCGAAGCCAGAAACCAACAACTTCCGAAAAACCAGCCACCACACACTACCGCAAGCCCGGCAAATCCTGCCGCTCTTCGCCACTAACTCAGTCAGTAACGAAGAGCCGCTCATTATAGCGGTTTTCTAATTCTCGTCAAGCGTTATTTCGGCTCTGATTTAGATCAGCTCAATCAATAGGCCTTAAACTGCCCTTGATTTTCCACAAACCACTGATAAGTCGCTTTTAATCCGACTTCCAAGTTGAATTTTGGCTGCCAACCCAATGCTCTGATCTTGGAATTGTCCATCAACTTGCGAGGTGTTCCATCAGGTTTGGTTGTATCCCAAACGATCTCTCCTTCGAAACCGACAATCTTACCGACTGTTTCCGCAAGTTCACGTATCGTCACATCGACCCCGGTTCCCACATTGATATGGGACAACATGGGTTCGGTAACCGATTGGTAATGCTGCTTGTCCAGCCCCATGACATATATGCAAGCCGCCGCCATATCCTCGACATGCAAAAATTCACGCATTGCTTTGCCTGTTCCCCAAACGGTAACGCTAGCGTCACCGTTGACCTTCGCGTCATGGAATTTACGGATCATCGCTGGAATTACATGGCTATTGTCCAGATGAAAATTGTCGTTTTCT
This sequence comes from Methylomonas sp. LWB, assembly GCF_001856095.1. Lineage (NCBI taxonomy): Bacteria > Pseudomonadati > Pseudomonadota > Gammaproteobacteria > Methylococcales > Methylococcaceae > Methylomonas > Methylomonas sp. LWB. Next base: position 130,946 of record NZ_MKMC01000006.1, on the reverse strand, counting down.
CCATATAGATTGGTCGGCATAACTGATCGAAAATCCGTGCCGTATTGTCGATTGTAAGACTCGCAAAGCTTTATCCCTGCAATTTTTGCGATAGCGTAAGGCTCATTAGTCGACTCCAATATGCCAGTCAGCAATGCGCTTTCAGCCATTGGTTGTGCGGCAAACTTCGGATAGATACACGAACTTCCTAAAAATAAGAGCTCTCGGCAGCCGGCACGCCACGCTTCGTGGATTACATTGGCTTCCATCATCAAATTTTGATAAATGAACTCCGCTGGATATTCATTGTTCGCGTGGATCCCACCCACCTTAGCCGCCGCTAAAATCACCAGCTGCGGACGCTCTTGCCCCATAAATCTGCGAACCTGCTCCTGGTCGGTTAAATCCAACTCAGAGTGGGATTTGACAATAACGTTTCGATAGCCACCATTCAGCAGTTGCCGATGTATTGCCGACCCAACCATGCCGCGGTGTCCGGCCAAAAAGACTTTTTTATCCACATCGGCCACCGCATTACTCCCGACTTACCGAAACGTTGTAACCTTGATCTTTCAACAAAGCGTGTTTGCGAGCTTGCTCCAGATCGTACGCCACCATTTCCGCCACCATTTCCGAGAGCGTAATTTGAGGCACCCAACCTAGCTTTTCTTTGGCCTTGGTCGGATCGCCCAGCAAAGTTTCAACCTCTGCCGGCCTGAAATATCTCGGATCGATCGCAACTATATTCTGCCCAACTTGCAATGCGGGTGCCTTGTCGCCAGCGATAGACTCAACATAACCTTTTTCTTCGACGCCACTACCCTCCCAGCGAATCGTCACGCCCAATTCGCCGGCCGACATTTCAATGAATTGTCTTACAGAATATTGAACCCCAGTAGCAATAACAAAGTCGTCTGGCTGTTCTTGCTGCAACATCATCCACTGCATGCGGACATAATCCTTCGCATGCCCCCAATCCCTAAGTGAATCCATATTTCCCATGAATAAGCAACTATCCAAGCCAATAGCGATATTACTGAGACCGCGCGTGATTTTACGCGTCACGAAGGTCTCACCCCGGCGCGGGGATTCATGGTTGAACAAAATACCGTTACACGCATACATGCCATACGCTTCACGATAATTTACGGTGATCCAATAGGCATAAAGCTTGGCAACCGCGTAAGGAGAGCGCGGGTAAAATGGCGTAGTCTCTTTTTGTGGAATTTCCTGTACCAAGCCGTAAAGCTCGGACGTCGAAGCCTGATAAAACCGAGTCTGTTTCTCCATGCCTAAAAAGCGAATGGCTTCGAGCAATCTAAGCGTGCCGATCGCGTCGACGTCCGCAGTATATTCGGGCGATTCAAAAGATACCGCGACGTGACTCATAGCCCCCAAGTTATACACCTCATCTGGCCTAATTTCGCTCAAGATTCGAGTTAGGTTGGAACTATCGGTCAAATCGCCGTAATGCAGAAAAAACTTCGGATCGCGAATATGCGGATCCTGATAGATATGGTCGACCCGCTCGGTGTTAAACAACGACGACCGCCGCTTGATCCCATGCACTTCATAGCCTTTTTCCAACAAAAACTCTGCCAGATAAGAACCGTCCTGCCCGGTAATCCCAGTGACCAATGCTTTCTTTCTATTCACTATTGCTCCTCTACCATGTGGGGTACTGTTACAAAACCTTTAACGAAACTTGATATTAACCTGCCGACCGAACAATCGGAACGACATTTTTACCCGGCAAGTACTCGGGCAACACCGGCAGTAGTGACTTCATAAAATCCTGCAAGCGCTTGTCCGCCAACGAAATATCCTCGACTTTATCGACCGGAGTGACCAGACGAATCAGCGCCCCATCGGTGCGATTTAACGTAATCGCATCGTAAAACAAGTACCATTTGACCAAAAACTCGTTGGTGACTTGACGGCCTCGCTGATGAAACCAAAAATAGACCAATTGGCGACTATCGCCTTTTTGAATGATCGCGCGGCTGAGCTTGATGGAATCATCGCCTATCCGCATTTCCGGAAATTCGCGCTGTTCAAAACTAACGATCTGCCAACCGTCGCCCGGGATACAACTGCGCGGCGAATGCACAACCGCGCCTTTACGTTGCGATTGATAATAGGCACTATAAAAGTTGATCGAATTATGGGTGCCTTGTTGCACAAAGTTAACGATGACGTAATCCGTTAACTTCAATTCGTTCAGGTAATATTGAGTCAAATAGTCATTATGTCCGCGCCAGTCGCCTAATTGCGTCGGGAAATGCAGAAAAGCTTTACGCTGAGGGATAATATCCTCCCTACCCTTGAACTTCTCCGAAGCGAGCCCTCCTAAAACTACTAAGCATAGCACTGCGTAGACTGAGATATTTAGCACTGCGGGCGGCATTCGAGATTCGGCCCGCCCCCATTCTTCAGGGATTTGCACCAACTCGTTCATCGACAGGCGACGACCACTAATTCGGCTAAAGATCCACATTTCGACGAACAGCAGCACCATACACAACAGAAACACCGCCCAACCTTCGAAATCATGCAAAAAACCCTCGGCCATATCAGTCCCCCAGTTATCGACTAGCACGCCAATAACACCGATGCGAAAACTGTTCATAAAAATGGTCAGCGGCATGGATGACAAAAAGATCAGCAATTTTTGCCAAAACGGCCCCTTAAAGAGATAGGCGCATAAAAACGCCAAACTAGCCAGCGGAAACAGATAGCGCAAGCCGCTACAAGCATCAACCACTTGTAGCTTATAGACCCCTAGATCGATAACGTTTCCTTCTAAATACACCATGATGTCGCAGGCACGGATAAATTCCACGCCGAGCCAGGACGAGATCAATTGCAATTTAGAAGACAAATTGTTCAGGATGAAGTCCGGAAACGGCACCATGAAGATTAAGAACAACAGCGGCACCGCGCCGGTGCGTAAGCCCTGTGTTCCGAATGCCGCCGTAAAAATTGCGAACAAGGCCAGAATCAACCCGTACTGTTCCAGGGTTTTCACGGTAGCCAGGCCGCCGAGTACCAACAGCAATAAAGCGATGACCAACAAACCCAATCCCGCTAGGGACTGCCGAACTTCGCCAACCCAGGTCAGCTCATGCCGGCGAATCCATAACAGATAAGCGGAAATACAGGGGATAAAAAATCCATGACTGTATTCCTCCCTTTTCGTCCAAGTTGTCATCATTTCGTCGATACTGCCGCGAAACGCCAAACCCAGCAATAGAAGAGCTCCGCCCCATAACGCCCAGACCAATATTGGTTTATTTGTTTCCGTATTCATTCCGTTTGAAATTCCAAAAATTAAAAAAGCCACTGTCCGTCAGGGCGTCCAGCTGAACCTCGGACATTTTCCCAGCTCAACGTGAATCGCGGATGACATCCGGATTAATCTTCCGCAGTCTCTGAAAAAATGGGATTGTTTTTATCGTCTTCGTGCAATTTCGCCTTTTCTTCCGGATAAATATGCCAAAACGATTGATCGATCGCACCGTTCGTGTATCCGTTTTTACGATCGTGGGTGAACGGGCACCACCAATTTTCGACGACTTTGACCATGTAGGCGTGCCATTCGAACAGCGCAACGCTGTAAGGGCAATACCAAGTGCAATTCAAGATCCAAAACAATTTGGACTGGGCCAGGCTGAGCTTAAACGACCCATCCATTGTAATTTGGTTTTTTAAGTTATAACGATGACTGGCCCGCTCCGGCAAAAAGTCACTCCAAGATTTCACGTTTTCGGCGCCGACCAGTTTTAAACTCCAGTAGGTCAGGTAGGCACTGAGAATCACAAATGGGAGCGTCAAGATCGGCAGATAAATGAATAGCAAACCAATCGCTCTGGAAATAACGGGCATTTGCTGGTGACGGCATCCGATGTTGACGCGCTCCGCGCAGGATTGGCAGGCTTTCATCTAAGTTTCTCCTCGGGTATTGTTGTTATGGTTTGCTCGGCATTGAGCAATTGGAAAATACTGCGACAACCCTCGCAGCAAAACCGTTTCAGCCCATCTCCGGTCAGCAGTTTAAAACCGCCAACCTTTACCGGTTGGCCGCACAAGGCGCACGGGTTAGGCTTCGCTGATGGCATCGCTAACTCAAAGACTCGGCGAAACAGCGCAAAAAAACGTTTTTAGATATTCTGTTTCCGGAACGGCCGGATGTATTGGGTGGTCGCTTCCCTGGCCATCCTCACCGAAAAACACCAAATGCCGATCAATATGTCTGGCCGAAGACCTCAGAATCTCGTGTAGATTATCCCGGCTCAAATGGTGAGAGCAAGAAGCGGATACCAGAATGCCGTCGGCTTCCAACACTTGCAACGCCAGATGGTTCAGCCGGCGGTAGGCCTCGTAACCGGACTTGAAATCTTTTTTGCGCTTGATCAACGCCGGCGGATCCAGGACGATGGCGTCGTAGTGCCGCCGTCCTTCCCGAGCTTGCTTGAGAAATTCGAAAACATCGCTTCGGACAAAGCCCATCTTATCGGCAACTCCGTTCAAGCCCGCACTAGCGGCCGCCAAAGTCAGGGCAGAGTCCGAGCTATCGACGCAACACACCTCGGCGGCGCCGGCCACAGCGGCCTGGATTCCCCAACCGCCGGCGTAACTGAACAAATCCAGCACTCTGGCGCCTTTGACTAGCGAGGCGAAGCGCGCCCTGGCATTGCGATGATCGTAAAACCAACCGGTCTTTTGCCCGGCCGCCACATCGATCAAGAAGCGGGTACCGTTCTCGACAATTTCCAACCGGTCGGGCAGCACCCCAAAAGCTAGCCGCGCTTCCGTGTTCAATCCTTCCAACTCCCGTTGACCCGTGTCGTTCTTCAGCAGGACTGCTTCCGGGGCCAAAAATTCAACCAACAGCTTGACCAAAAGCTCGATGTGACATTCCATACCCACCGTGGTGATTTGAACCGATAAAACCGAACCGTAGCGATCGATCACCAAACCGGGCAATCCGTCGCTTTCGCCGAACACTAACCGGTAATAAGGTTGATCGAACAGACGTTCGCGCAATGTCAATGCCTGCCGCAAGCGTTGCCTAAAAAATTTCTCGCCGATTTTAACATTGGCTTTCCGAGTGAGTAGCCGAGCGCAAATCAAGGCATTCGGATTCAAGTAGGCTGTACCCAAAGCATTGCCCGCATGATCGACCACGCAAACCAAATCGCCGGCCGCGAAGCCGTCCATTGGTGATTTTTGGCTGTCGATTTCATTACTAAACACCCAAAGGTGGCCTTGCCGCAGGCGCTTGTCTTCGTGCTTTTTTAGAAAAAGTTGCGGGTAAGTCATGCAGAGTCAAAGTAAATTTAATGCATAACCAGCGACGGATGTCGCCGGCGCGGCAAACTGTAAACGAAACGGCTTGGTCTGATCCGGATACAACATCCCCGACTCGAAATATTGTTCGGCCCCGAACACCCGCTCCGCGATCACGTTTCCGGATAAATCGGTCAACGTCAACCGTAAATTTGGCACCGCTTGCGGAAAGAGCCCCTGATTGGAAAGAGCTCCGCTGAGCAAATAACTGCGGTCCGCCCCGGCTTGCAAATTCAATTGACGAAAAGTCATTGCCTTAAGGTTTCGATATGCGGGCAGCTGACAATGCACTGCCGAACATACGGCCGCCAAAATACTACGAATCGAGGGCCGATTGCTCAAGGCGGCGCCTTCGAAATAGAACATTTGCCCAATCAACAAGACCAACATTACTAACGCAGCGTAGCCCCAAAAGCTAGGAGACCCGCTCCGCCCCGCAGTCACTTCGGAAAACCGCGCCGACCCAACGCCCGCGCCGCCATTCGAAGCGATTGCACTCAGCCTCGGTAACGCGTCGAAACAGCGGCCGCACCCGCTACAAACCAGCAGGTCCCGGCAATTTCTTAATTCATCGATACTGATCGCTTGACTAAACTGGCAATGCGGGCAGCGGACGAACATGCATCACCCGACTTTGCGGGCATCCAGCCTACACCAATCGTCTTTGCTAATCGGCATCCCAACCTCCAATCCTTGCTGCCGATAGGCTTCGGCTACCGCCTCCGCCTGTTCATTCAAAATCCCAGACAAGATCAGCACTCCGCCCGGCCGAACTAGGCTTGTCAGTAACGGCGCCAATTCGATCAGCGGTTTCGCCAATATATTGGCGACGACCACATCGCCGATAACGCCGGAAAACTGCTCGGGCAAATAATAATTGATTCTGGCTTGGACAGTATTTTTCTCGGCATTGTAGCGACTCGCTTCCAGTGCTTGCGGATCGATATCGACGGCGTGAGCGTACTTACCGCCCAACAACAATCCGGCAACCGCCAAAATCCCCGATCCACAACCGTAATCGATCAAATCCATGGCTTCGACCGAATGCGTGGCCAACCATTCGAGACACAATGCCGTGGTCGGATGCGTACCGGTACCGAAGGCCAAGCCGGGATCCAGCGTCATACACACCGAGCCGGATTCGCTCCGTTCCTGGCCGCTAGGGCAAACCCACAAGCGCTCACCGAACTTCATCGGTTGAAAATGCTCCATCCAGGCCCGCTCCCAAACCTGATCTTGCAACACTTCCGCTACCCATTCCTGTAGCGGCCGCCCGACAAACTGGTTAAACGTCAAGGTATGGACGATGTCCGGATCGGTGTCCAACTCAAACAGACCGGTCACTCGGGTACGAGTCCATATTTTAGTTTGATCGATGGCTGGTTCGTAAACTGGCTCGTCTTCGGCGTCGCTGTAAGTCACTGAAACAGCGCCCAACTCGCTGAAGAAGTCGGATACTTCGGGTGCGGTGACTTCGTCGGTCACGACGGAAATTTGATGCCAGGCCATAAAGACGTCGAAGCAGGAGCTTCCGGCCTGTCATCGTCAAGCGATAACAGACCAGAAAGCGGTTTAATGGATACCCAGTTTCTTTTCCAGATAATGGATGTTCTGGCAGCCTTGCGCAAATGCCGCGTCCGCCATGATACTCTGCTGCAACGGAATATTGGTTTTAATACCGTCAATCACCATTTCGCTGAGCGCGGTCTTCATTCGGGCAATGGCACTAGCTCTATCGTCGCCGTGAGCGATCAACTTCCCTATCATGGAATCGTAATACGGCGGCACTTTATAACCGTTGTAAATATGCGTTTCGCAACGTATCCCCGGGCCACCCGGCATATGGAATTGTTCTATCACGCCAGGACAAGGCATAAAAGTCTTGGGATCCTCGGCATTCAAGCGGCATTCGATCGCATGGCCGGTAAACACGACCTGTTCCTGAGTAATCGAAAGTTTCTCACCGGCCGCGATCCGCAGTTGTTCCTTAACGATATCGAAGCCGGTGATCATTTCGGTCACAGGGTGCTCGACTTGAACCCGCGTATTCATCTCGATAAAGTAAAACTCGCCTTTTTCGTATAGGAATTCGAAAGTGCCGGCACCCAAATAACCGATCTCACGACACGCCAATGCGCAACGTTCACCCATCTGTTTGCGCTGCTCCGGCGTAATACCCGGCGCGGGCGCTTCCTCCACCACTTTCTGGTGACGGCGCTGCATCGAACAGTCGCGCTCGCCCAGATGTATGGCGTTGCCATGGGAATCGGCCAAAACCTGAAATTCGATATGCCGAGGATCTTCCAGGAATTTTTCCATATACACCGTGCTGTTGCCAAATGCGGTCCCAGCTTCGGCTTTGGTCAGGTTGATGGCGTTCAACAACGCGCTCTCGGTATGCACGGTACGCATGCCGCGTCCGCCGCCACCGCCCGCCGCCTTGATGATCACCGGATAGCCGATTTCCCTGGCCATTTTCAGGTTGGTGTCGTCATCGTCTCCCAACGGGTCCCCGTTGCCCGGCACGCAGGGAATCCCGGCTGCCTGCATCGCTTTTTTCGCGGAGATCTTGTCGCCCATCATCCGAATGGTATCCGGTTTAGGGCCTATGAACACAAAACCGCTCTGACTGACTTTCTCGGAAAAATCGGCATTTTCCGATAAAAAACCGTAACCCGGATGTATCGCCTCGGCATCGGTCACCTCCGCCGCGCTAATGATGGCCGGGATATTCAGATAGCTTGCCGACGACGCGGCGGGACCGATACAGACCGCTTCGTCGGCCAAGCGAACGTGTTTCAGATCGCGGTCGGCTTCGGAATACACCGCCACGGTTTTGACGCCCAGCTCTCGACAAGCTCTCAAGATGCGCAATGCGATCTCGCCGCGATTGGCGATAACTATTTTTTCGAACATAGCCCCCCCTATAGTCCGTTATTCAATAATGAACAAAGGTTGGCCGTATTCGACCGGATGGGCGTTTTCAACCAGAATTTGCTTAATCTTGCCGCTCTTGTCCGCTTCAATCTGATTGAGGATTTTCATCGCCTCGATGATGCAAAGCGTTTGGCCAACGCTGACAGTTTGTCCGAGCTCGACAAAGGCCGCGGAGCCCGGCGACGCGGAGCGATAAAAGGTACCGACCATCGGCGATTTGACGACATGGCCGCTCACTTTTTCCTCGACCGGAGCAGAAACCGGCGCCGATGCGGCTGCAGGCGCGGCGGCTACCGGAGCCGCAGCTTGGGTAAACACCGGTGCTGGTGCCGATGAAGAATAACGGCTGATGCGTACCGACTCCTCGCCCTCGCTAATTTCTATCTCAGCAATATCGGATTCTTCGATAAGATCGATCAATTTTTTTATTTTTCTAATATCCATTGTTCTGAGTTCTCGTTAATAAAATCTGATGGGCGGCTTGCAAAGCCAATTCGTAACCGTGCGCTCCCAATCCGCAAATCACACCGACGGCGATATCGGAAAAGTAAGAGTGACTCCGGAACGGCTCGCGGGCATGCACATTGGACAAATGCACTTCGATGAAGGCAATCTTGGTGGCTAACAAGGCATCGCGGATTGCCACGCTAGTATGGGTAAAAGCGGCCGGATTGATCAATATAAAGTCAACGCGGCGCTGGTATGCCTGATGAATATGGTCGATCAGTTCGTGTTCGGCATTGCTCTGCATGAAATCCAACTCATGGCCCAACTCGGAGGCCAACCGATCGAGTTTTTCATGTATGTCGCTCAAGGTTTGCTTGCCGTAAATTCCCGGTTCCCGGACACCTAACAGGTTCAAATTGGGTCCGTTTAGAACGGTGATGATCGCCATGCAAAGTGAAAACGAAGGTTGATCGAATAGGCGGGAATTCTGCCTAATTTGTGTGTTTTTGTCCAGATAAACTGATTTATATCCATTAACACGACATTTTCCGGACAAATCGCTTATTTTTTCGACAGCATTCCTTCCAGCACTTCCAGCGCTTGGGTTCGAGTCAATTCGCCGAGCTGACGATGCACGATCCGGCCTTGTCTGTCGATGATAACCGTGAACGGCACGGTATTAATCACGTTACCGAGTTGATGAGCCAGCGCGATAGCGTTATCGCCGCCGATTAAAATTGGATAGTTGACCGGCCGGCGCTGCAAGTACTCGAGTACCGGCGCCTTGTCTTCGATCGCGACACCGACAAAACGCACGCCGCGCCCACCAAATTCCTGCTGAATTTTGACGAATTCCGGCATCTCCTTTAAGCAGGGCGGACACCAAGTCGCCCAAAAGTTGACGATGACGATATCGCCGCGCCATTGACTGAGAGCTTGCGGCTTGTCATCCAAATCCGGCAACGTGAAATCGGCCACCAGGGGAACCTCGGCTTCGGCCCCAGGCTGAACCGAGCGGAAATACCAACCGCCGCCCAAGGCCAGAAGCCCGATTAGAATTCCAACCGACACCATCGCGAATTTTCGGGTCATAAGCCTTTCAATGTTTGTAAAAAAGTCTCGGCATCTTGATATCCGATCACCCGGCGATCAGCTTTCTCGCGTCCGTCGGCTCCGAAAAAAATAATGCCTGGCGGCCCGATCAAGTCGAAGCGTTTCAGCAAAGCCTGATCGGCATCGCTATTGTCGGTCACATCCGCTTGCAGTAACACGAAACCGGCCAACGTTTGTTTCACAGCCGAATCCGCAAAGGTATAGGCTTCCATTTCCTTGCAGGAAATGCACCACTCGGCATAGAAATCCAGCATGACAGACTTGCCGGCCGACGCCGCTTGCTGGATACGCTGCTCAAGTTCGGCCAGCGTCTTGACCCGTTCGAACAGCGGCTTGGACGCGGCTTCTGCCCTACCGCCCGCAAATACGCCCCGCATCGGCTGGAGGGGATTAGTGTTACCGGCGCTCAACCCGATTAACTCCAAGATGCCCAACACCAACAAAATGATGCCGACGCCCTTCCACAACTTGCGCCAACCCGACGCCGAATCGGGCAACGGGTCGATGGCGTTCAAGAAGATCGCGGGAATGACCAACAGCATTGCATACAAAAACATCGACGCTTGGGCTGGAATCACCCGCGCCAACATCCAAACCGCCACCGCCAGCATCAACACGCCAAACACGCTTTTGGTGGTATTCAGCCAGGCCCCGGCCTTGGGCAACAAGCGGCCTGCCGACGCCCCCAGCAGCAACAGCGGCATTCCCATGCCCAAACCCATCGCGAACAACGCCGACCCGCCCAGCCAGACATCGCCGGTCTGACCGATATAGATCAAAGCAGCCGCCAACGGCGCCGCAACGCACGGGCCGACCACCAGCGACGACAAAGCCCCCATGATCGCCGCGCCCCAATACGAACCGTCTCGATGGCGGTCGCTGGAGCGATGCAAGCGTTCCTGCAACGCTTTCGGCACTTCCAGGTTATAAAAACCGAACATCGACAACGACAGCAACACAAACAAACCGGCGAATACCGCAATCACCCAGGGCTGCTGAAAAATTACCTGCAAATTGCTGCCGAACAGGGCCGCCAATACTCCGAATACGGTATACATCGTCGCCGACGCCAAAACATAGCTCAACGACAGCAAGAACGCCTTGCGTGTACCGATGTCGCCATGACCGACAATAATGCCGGACAAAATCGGAATCATCGGAAATACGCAGGGGGTAAAGGCCAGCAATAGACCAAAACCGAAGAAACTCAGCCAAGTCAGCGGCAGACTGTCGCGGCGCAGGGCATCGACGATACGATCCTGCTCCGACACCACCGGCGGCGTTGACGCGACAACGGCAGAAAGATCGGCCGATTCGGCGGCTTCCGGCAACGCCACCTCGACGACTTGTTGCATAGGCGGATAGCAGACACCGCGATCGGCGCAACCTTGAAACTTGGCCAGTACTTGCAAGGTTTCGGCGGCACGATTGTCTCGCGTCAGCGGGATATCCACACTGACATTCCGTCGGTAAATTTGCACCTGCCCGAATTCCTCGTCGTGGTACGCCTCGCCTTCCGGCAATTGCAACGGCGTCAACGCGGCGTGAGCCGGCGTTTTAAGTTGCACGGCCAGCTTATCCTTGTACAAATAATAACCGTCGGCAATCCGCCAATTCACCCGTAGTACGTTGGCGCCCACCGCCTCGGCAAAAAACTGAAAGGCTTGCTCCGGCGGCAATAATTCGCTGGAAAACAATCCCGGCGTCAGACCTTTCAGACCTTGCACGAATTGATTTAAGCCACCGGTCGCCGAGGCCCCGACAGTCGCAACCGGCAAGTCGATATCCAGCACCACTTTCTGCGGCGGATAACACACCCCGACATCCGCGCAACCTTGATATTTGACCAACAACTTCAACTGCCGCTCGTGCGTGCCGTTGATCAACGGCAGTTTGACGTCCAGATTGTCCCGATAGACCACGACATCGCCGAGTGTCGCGTCATGCTCTTCCGCGCCGGTCGGTAATGGCACCGTAGCGAGGGAGATTGACTCGGTCCGCGACTGAATCTTAATTTTGTCGCGGTACAAATGATAGCCGTCGGCAATCCGCCAGTTCAGTGCGACATGCTCGGTGTCGCTAGCGGCGACAGTCAAACGAAAGGCTTGGTCGGGCGGCAAAAAATCCTGACTGTCCAGCGCCGCCGCATTAGTAAAAAACCCGAACAGCAGTAACAGCGTGATCAACCGATAGTAAGGCATGAATTCATCCAATGTAAATAATCCGCAGAACCGCGTTCGATCGGCAACGCGATAATTTCCGGTACGTCGTAGGGATGCAGTTGCTTCAGCAAAGCCTCCAATTCCGCGTAACGCTCGCGATGACTTTTAATCAGCAGTAAATGTTCCCCGGCCGACTCGATGGCGCCTTGCCATGCGTATACCGAGCGAACACCCGGCAAGATGTTGACGCAAGCCGCCAATTTGGCGGCAACCAGTTCGCGCGCCAGATGCTCGGCGATGTCGGCATCCGGGCAAGTACAAAAGATTAACAATGGCATATCGATATTATCCTGGAAATCCGCCGGATATGCTTTTAGTATTGCTGGTTTTTTCGCTGATCGAGACCGCCATGAAACCCTTGCCCTTTCTGTTAGCCGCCATTTTGATCGTCCCGTTCGTGGAAATTTATCTGCTATTGATGGTCGGCGGCATCATCGGCGTGCTGCCGACGATATTTCTGGTGATTTTTACCGCCGCACTGGGGACTTGGCTGCTGCGCACGCAGGGGTTCGCCACCTGGCAACGCTTTCAAGCGGCATTGCGGCAAGGCGAGATTCCGGCTTACGAAATGATTGAAGGTCCGATTTTATTGGTTGGCGGCGCGCTATTACTGACGCCGGGCTTTTTTACCGACGCGATCGGCTTCGCCTGCTTGGTGCCTGGATTGCGCCGAAAAATTGCTCAATACGTGTTGGAACGCTACTTGGTACCGATGTCGGGTAGTTCCGCCACCGGTGCTCAGCGGGTGGTCATTGACGGCGAATACAAAAAACAGGACTAAGCCGGCGACCCAGGGCTCTCGCCATCGGCCGCCGGAACAATATTATTGGCTGTCGGCGTTTTGGTTCAATGTGTTTTTATCGAAGCCGGAATAGGCGGGACACCAGCCGAAATAACTGGTCGCGATCAGAACGCCGCCGACCAATAACATCAGGATGCTGGCGGTAAACAGGGAAACAAACACCAGTACGATGCCGGAAACCATGCGGACTTTCTTATCTTTGTCGCCGATATTGTGTTCAAACTTGATCAAACGTTTATAATCGAAGCTCATCTCCAATCCTCTCTGTGTAGTATTTATTGTTAGTCCTGACGCAAGGCTTTCCCTCAAGAGCTCGCAAATATACACAGCTCCCCAAATTCTGCAAGTTATTAAAATGGACGTCTCAACGATAATCGCGCCGCTGAACGACGATCAGCGCCTGGCCGTTTCCGCGCCGATGCAGGCCATGCTGGTCCTGGCGGGAGCCGGCAGCGGCAAAACCCGAGTGTTGGTACACCGCATCGCTTGGCACGTACAAATCAACCACATATCGCCCTATCACATCCTGGCCGTCACGTTTACCAACAAAGCCGCCAATGAAATGCGCCACCGCATCGAGGAATTGCTGAATACCTCGGCGCGCTCGATGTGGATCGGCACGTTTCACGGCCTGGCTCACCGCCTGCTACGCCAACACGCCAAGCAAGCCAAATTGCCAGACACCTTTCAGGTCATGGACAGCGACGACCAATTGCGCATCGTCAAACGTTTGCTAAAAAGCCTGGAGCTGGACGACAGCAAGTGGCCGGCCAAGCAAGTGCAATGGTTCATCAACGCCCAAAAGGACGAGGGCATCCGCGCCCGCCACATGTCGCAAGCCGACGACTTTTACCACCGGCAAATGCAACGCATCTATCTGGCCTACGAAGAACTCTGCGACCGCTCCGGCTTGGTCGACTTCGCCGAGCTGCTGCTGCGCGCCCACGAACTGTTGCGCGACAACGAAGACTTGCTGGCCTTTTACCGCGAGCGCTTCCGGCAAGTCCACGTCGACGAGTTCCAAGATACCAACACGATCCAGTATGCTTGGCTACGCCTGCTGACCGAAGGCAACAACAATCTGTTCGTCGTTGGCGACGACGACCAATCCATCTACGGCTGGCGCGGCGCCAAGATCGAAAACATTTTCGCCTTCCAAAAACATTATCCGGAACACGGCATCGTCAGACTGGAGCAGAACTATCGCTCCACCGGCCACATTCTCAAGGCCGCCAACGTGTTGATCGCCAACAACGAAAACCGGATGGGCAAGGAACTGTGGACGGCAGCCGGCGAAGGTCACGCGATCGGTGTTTACGCGGCCTTCAACGAACAGGACGAAGCCTATTTCGTCGTCGAAAAAATCAGACAATGGGTACGCGACGGCGGCCTGCGTAGCGAAGTCGCTATTCTTTACCGCTCCAACGCCCAATCCCGACAATTCGAGGAGCGCTTAATGACCACGGCCGTGCCATATCGGGTCTACGGCGGCTTGCGCTTCTTCGAACGGATGGAAATCAAGAACGCTCTAGCCTATTTACGCCTGTCCAGCAACCGGGACGACGAGGCCTCGTTCGAGCGAGTGGTCAATACGCCGACGCGCGGCATCGGCGCGAAAACGCTGGACGACATGCGTATTCTGGCACGGGAACGCGGCGTTTCGCTGTGGCGAGCCGCCGAGTGCATGCTGGGCGAAAAGCAACTGAGCGCCCGTGCCGCCAATGCCCTGCAAGGCTTCATGAATCTAATCGAGGCCATAGCCCTGGCGACCGACGGCATGAATCTCTACGAGACCGTCAAATACGTCGTCGAGGCCAGCGGCCTGATCGAACTGTATAAAAAAGAAAAACAGGACAAGGGCGAAGCCAGGGTCGAAAACCTGGAAGAGCTGGTCAACGCCGCCAAGCTGTTCGATTACGACAGCGAAAACGCCGAAAACCTGTCGGAACTGGATATGTTCCTGGCGCATGCCGCGCTGGAAGCCGGCGAAATGCAGGGCGAAGCCGACCAGGATTGCGTGCAATTAATGACTTTGCATTCCGCCAAGGGCTTGGAATTCAAACTGGTGTTTTTGGTCGGCATGGAGGAAGGTCTGTTTCCGTCGCAACAAGCGGTGGACGAACCCGGCCGCTTGCAGGAAGAACGCCGTCTCTGCTACGTCGGCATCACCCGCGCGATGCAACAACTTTATCTGACCTATGCCGAGTCGCGCCGCTTATATGGCAAGGACAGCTATCCGAGACCGTCGCGCTTTCTGCGGGAAATCCCCCCGGAAGCCCTGACCGAAATTCGCCTGCGCGCCAACGTCACCCGCCCAGCCTCATCCAGTCCGGCCACGCTAGGCTCGATGGTCGATCAGAACGCCAGTTTTCGGCTGGGTCAGGCGGTCAGGCACGAGAAATTCGGCGAAGGCGTGGTGTTGCAAACCGAGGGCAGCGGCGACCAAGAAAAGGTACAGATCAATTTCCGCAACGCCGGCATCAAATGGCTGATGTTGGCTTATGCCAAATTGGACAAGGCATAAAAAAGCCGCCGTCCGAAAACTCTCGGACGGCGGCTTAAGCAGTAACGTCGATTAACCGGCGAAATCTTCGTGCACGGTAATGACTTTCAACGAGTTGGTACCGCCGCTATGACCGGTGGCATCGCCCTTGGTGATGATGAAAGAATCGCCGTCGGCAACTAAACCACGATTTCTTAATTTTTCGATGATGTAACGGTTGACCTCCGCGTTCGCCATTTTTTCGTGCGTGAACGGAATCGGGAACACACCGCGATACAGAGTAACCCGGCCCAAGGTTTTCTCGTGACTACTGAACGCGTAGATCGGAATGCCCGAGCTGATCCGCGACATCCACAACGGCGTCGAGCCGGTTTCGGTCAACGAGGCGATCCCGCTGATCTTGGTGTGGTTGGCCATGTACATCGCCGACATCGCAATCGCTTCGTCCACATGATCAAAGCTATCGGTCATCCGATGCTTGGACTTGATCACCGCGGGCTGCTTCTCGGTTTCCATGCAGATGCGCACCATCGCTTCGACCGTTTTGACCGGATGTTTGCCGGATGCGGTTTCCGCCGACAACATGATCGCATCGGTTCCGTCGACGATCGCATTCGCAACGTCGAAAACCTCGGCGCGTGTCGGAATCGGGTTTTCGATCATCGACTCCATCATCTGAGTCGCCGTGATCACCGCCCGGTTCAATTCGCGAGAACGTTTGATCAAATGCTTTTGTGCCGCCGGCAGATTGGCGTCGCCGATCTCCACACCCAAGTCGCCTCGGGCCACCATGATCACATCCGAGGCCATGATAATTTCGTCGATGACCTCCATGGCTTCTGCGCGCTCGACCTTGGCCACCAAGCCCGCGGTAGACCCGGCGGCCAGCAGCAAGGCACGCGCTTCGTGCATGTCGTCGGCGGTACGCGGAAAGGAAATCGCCACGTAATCGGCCTGGATGATCGCAATGGTCTTGATGTCTTCCTTGTCTTTATCGGTCAATGCCGCCGCCGATAAACCGCCACCCAGTAAGTTAATACCTTTGTTGTTGGATAGATCGCCGCCGACAACCACCTTGGTATTAACGCGGGCATTGTCCACGACATTAACGACGTCCAGCACCACCCGACCGTCGTCCAGCAGCAAGCGCGTGCCCGGCTTGACTTCGCGCGCCAACGGTTCGTAGCTGATGCCGACCTGAGTATTGTCGCCGTCCAGCTTGCCGAGGTTGATGTCCAACGCAAAGTCCTGGCCTTCTTCCAGCCAAACCTTGTTTTCCTTGAAGCGCTCGATACGGATTTTAGGGCCTTGCAAGTCGGCCAGAATGCCGACCCGGCGACCGCTTTTTTTGCTCAACTCGCGAACCCGGTTGGCGCGATCGATGTGATCTTGCGCCGAACCGTGCGAGAAATTTAAACGGACAACATCGATGCCTGCCTTGAACAAATCTTCAAGCACGCCGGGTTTGTCCGTGGCGGGTCCCAGCGTCGCCAGGATTTTTGTTCTACGTAACTGCATGTATTCCCTTTATTTGGCGTTGTACAAAGCGACGGTGGTGTCCAGCATCCGGTTAGAGAAGCCCCATTCGTTGTCGTACCAGGACAGTACTTTGACGAAGTTTCCGCCGGTGACTTTGGTCAGACCCGCTTCGTAAATCGAGGAATGCGGATTGTGGTTGAAGTCGGAAGACACCAAAGGCTCGTCGTTGATCGCCAAAATACCTTTCAAGGAACCGTTGGCCGCTTCGCGCAAAATGCCGTCGATTTCTTCCTTGGTGGTATTGCGAGACGCCTGGAAGCACAAATCGACCACCGAGACGTTGATGGTCGGAACCCGCATCGCGAAACCGTCCAACTTGCCTTTCATTTCCGGCAACACCAAGCCAACAGCGGCGGCGGCACCGGTTTTGGTCGGAATCATCGATTGGGTGGCGGAACGCGCGCGATGCAAGTCGCTGTGATACACGTCGGTCAGTACTTGGTCGTTGGTATAGGAATGAATCGTGGTCATCAAGCCATGATCGACGCCGATGGTATCCATCAGCGGTTTCACCAGCGGCGCCAAGCAGTTGGTGGTGCAAGAAGCGTTGGAAATGACGGTATCGCTCGCTTTCAAGCTGGTGTGGTTAACGCCGTAAACAACGGTCGCATCGACATCGTTACCGCCCGGCGCGGAAATAATGACTTTTTTGGCGCCGGCGGAGAGGTGGGCGGACGCCTTGGCTTTGCTGGTGAAGAAACCGGTACACTCGTGAACCACGTCGATACCCAACTCGGCCCAAGGCAATTTAGCCGGATCGCGTTCCGCCAGAACCCGGATGCGATCGCCGTTGACCACAATGTAATCACCATCGACGGAAACATCGAACGGGAATTTACCGTGCACGGTATC
This sequence comes from Methylomonas sp. LWB, assembly GCF_001856095.1. Taxonomy (NCBI): domain Bacteria; kingdom Pseudomonadati; phylum Pseudomonadota; class Gammaproteobacteria; order Methylococcales; family Methylococcaceae; genus Methylomonas; species Methylomonas sp. LWB. The sequence goes on along the minus strand of NZ_MKMC01000006.1, from coordinate 113,203 downwards.
GTACTTGGTCAAGTGTGCATTGGTTTTGGAATCGCCCAAATCGTTGATCGCGACGATTTGAATCTCGTTGGTGCGACCAGATTCGTACAACGCGCGCAAGACATTGCGACCGATACGACCGTAACCGTTAATTGCAACTTTAATTGCCATAGAGTTTTCTCCGGGATGAGTGTGAAGGACTAACTTCAAGATGTGCGGAAAGCACTAAAAATAGCGCTGATTGTAGCAAACCCCGACAAACAACGTCTACCGCGCAACCGCGCGGCAAAGCCGGAACCGGCGTTGGCTTGCGTTACAATGGGCACCGATTCCGCAAATAAGACCCAACCATGAATATCCAGTGGTACCCCGGCCACATGCATAAGGCCAGCAAAGAGATCAAGGAAGCCCTGCCCGACATCGACCTATTGATCGAAATTCTCGACGCCCGCATTCCCTACAGTAGCCAGAATCCGATGCTGGCCCGGCTGCGCGACGACAAACCGACGATACGCATCCTCAATAAGACCGATCTGGCCGATCCCGAGGTCACCAAACTTTGGCAGGACTACCTGGAACGCGAACAAGGCGTCAAAACCCTGGCCCTCACCAGCCAGCAAACCGACAAGGTCAGGCAAATCGTCGATCTGTGCCATAAAATGCTGGCCGACAAGCTGGCCGCCGGCAAAGTCCTGCGGACCATGATCATGGGCATCCCCAACGTCGGCAAATCGACGATCATCAATATCCTGGCCGGCCGCGTCATTGCCAAGACCGGCAACGAACCTGCCGTCACCAAGCGCCAACAACGCATCAACCTGAGCAACAATTTGGTGCTGTCCGACACGCCGGGCGTGTTATGGCCCAATGTCGAAAACCGCCACGGCGGTTACCGCTTGGCCGTGACCGGCGCGATCAAGGACACCGCCTTCCAGCACGACGACATCGCCCTCTATGCGTTGGAGTACCTGACCCAGGTCTATCCCGAGCAACTGAAAACCCGCTATCGGCTGGAACCGCTGCCGGGCGAGGTACTGGCCTTGCTGCAAGCGATCGGCGCCAAACGCGGCTGCCTACGTAGCGGTGGCATCGTGGAACTGGACAAGGCCGCCAAACTGCTGTTGACCGAACTCCGAGCTGGCACGCTGGGCCGCATCAGCCTGGAAACCCCGGACATGATCGAACGCGAACTACTGGATGTCGCCGCGCTGCGAGAAGAAAAAGCCGCCAAGCAAGCGACGAAGCGGCGCGGCAACCGACCGCAATAGGCCGCTAGGCCCCGCGCCAGCGGAAACTCGAGCGGCTCGATCCAGCTAGGCCTTCATCACCTTATAAATATAATGCTCGCCGGCATGATTAACGGTGCTTTCCTCCAATGTCACCGAAAAACCGAATTCCGGGGCGATGTGTTTCGGATCGTGCTCTTCGCCGACGAATTGCGAATAGGGAATATAGATGCGGGTGTGTTCGCTAATGTAGTCCTTCACTTGATGAAAAAACCGTTTCAATATCTCGCGGCCACCGTCCTCGTTCAGGCCAAAAGTGCCGTCGCACGGGTAATAATTGAAGTTGAACACGATCAGGTCGAACGGCCGCCGCGGCACGTCGGCGAATAAATCGCTGTGCAGAAAATCGATCGGCGTCAGATCGGGATTCAAGCGGGTATTTTCCAAGGTACACAGCACCGCATCCCGATTGAAATCCACGCCCATCACGTTCTCGCAGCCCATCTTTTTCAATAAAAACGCGAAATAGCCGCTACCGCAGCCCATATCCAACGCCGTTTCGGCGGGCGGCTGCCGCTGCATGAAATTGCCAAAAAACGAGCTGGTCAGTCCGAAATCGGACGGAAACACGTTTTTGGCGATTTTCAAGGTAATGCCGTCCAACTCGGTGATGTACGGCTGCTTGTCCAAGTAATGGGCAAGTTCCTGCTTGCGAGCTTCGATGCTCATATCCAACGGTTTCATAGGCGGCAAAATTGGGTAGTTGAAGGGAACGGTCGATTCGGCTGCATGCTACCGCAAATCCCGGCGCCAACTCAAACCCAAACCTACCCGCCGTTCCTCCTCGAGCCCCGAATCGAAACACCTCCGGCGCCAATCGATGGCGGGCAATTTGCCCGGCAATTTCGGGCAAATCTCGGCTTACCGCGCGCCGCGAGATACTTAAACTCCGCTGGTCCCGACCGAATACCGACCGGACAAACTCTCTCCACCCACTTTCGAGAACATCCCAATGAACACCCATTTATTCGACGACAGCCGTATCCGCTGGCAAACCCTGGCCGGCTTCGACCACTTGCACTATTTCATTTTGCACATCGATAGCGAAGCCAACATTATCGACGTGCTCTTCAAATTCGCCGCCGGCCAACAAATCGTGCTGCATCGACACAAGGCGCCGAACCACATTTTCGTCATCCAAGGCGAGCACCGCCTATATCACCCCGACGGCAGTTTGAAGGAAATCCGGCCGACCGGCCGCTACACCGTTAGCCCCGCCAGCGACGAGCCGCATCGGGAAGGCGGCGGCGACATCGACGTGGTACTGTTGTTCAGCATACGCGGCTGCGGCGTGCTCTACGAAATCCTCGACGACAACGCCAACGTGATCGGCACGCTGGCAATGGCGGACTTCATCGCTTTGCACAATGCGCAACCAGCGTTAACCGATGGATAAGCACCCTGCCACCAGCTCCCGAGGCCGGGAGATCTTCGCGCGGCCATTACGATTCGGCACTGCTCAAGCGGCCTTCGTGCTAGACTCGCGCGCATTGATAACACCGCCGAGATTAACGCCATGGCCGGAACGCGGACCAGCCACACCCACCCGCTGCAAATTGCCGAAGTGCGCGCAAGCCCGTCGCACGGACGTATCGGCATCACCTTTTGCCCCGGCAAGCACGACCGCTTTGCCCACACCGGCGTCTGGGAGCGCGATCTCGGCGTCGATTTGGATGCCATCGCCGCCTGGGGCGCCAAACTGATATTAACCCTGGTGGAACCGGCGGAACTGACCGCGCTCAAGGTTCCGCAACTCGGCCACGAAATTCGTAGACGCGGCATCGAGTGGCTGCATTTGCCGATCGCCGACTATTCCGTTCCCACCCACGCTTTCGAGCAACAATGGCTAACCCAAGGCGCCGACATCCGCCGGCGTTTACGCAAGGGCGACGACTTATTGGTGCATTGCAAGGGTGGCTTGGGCCGGGCCGGCATGATCGCCGCGCGGCTACTGGTTGAACTAGGCATGAACCCGGAGGCGGCGATCCATGCGGTGCGCCACGCGCGCAAGGGCGCCATCGAAACCCCGGCGCAACTGGCGCTGGTCCGCCGCACCCAGCCGATCCCATAACCCGCCGACATGACTACCCTCGATACCGCCAAACTTTCACGGGTAGGCGGACAACTGGGCAGCAATCCGGCCGGCGTTTATCAAGACGGTAACGGCGGCCGACGCTATTACGTGAAGACGCTAGAATCGGCCGCCCACGCCCGCAACGAATGGCTCGCCGCCCAACTCTATCAACTGGCCGGCGCGCCGACCCTATGCTACGTGACTACTTCGGCACCGGACCAGATAGCGACCGAATGGATCGTACTGGAAAAGAAATGCCTGGCCCATTTCACCGACAGCGAGCGCGAACAAGCGCGGCAATGGTTCGGCGTGCACGCCTGGACCGCCAACTGGGACGCCGCCGGCTTCAACGGCGATAACCAAGGCGTTGCCGGCGGACAAGTCCTGACGCTGGATGTCGGCGGCGCCCTGGCCTTCCGCGCCCAGGGCGATCCCAAGGGCAAGGCGTTCGGTATCCGCGTTGACGAGCTGGACGTCTTGCGCCGCGACGACGCCAACCCTCACGCCGTCAAGCTGTTCGCCGAGATGACATCTGAACAAATCGAACAAGCCATCCTGGTCGTCGTTCGCATTCCGGACGATGAGATTCGTCAGGTCGTCTTAGCCAGCGGCGGTTCGCCAGCGCTAGCCGACAAGATGCTCGCCCGCAAAGCCGATATGGCTCGGCGTATCGCCTGGAATGAATAACTCAGGGATACCGGAATATCTAGCGGAGACGGCGTAATCGGAGCAATTTCTAAGCCCGGTGTAAAAAGGTCCGATTAGCGGAATTACTGAAATAGAGGAAGGCATCCTGGGTCAGAAATCGGCCAATTGCGGACGGATAGTTTTTCTGACGAAGGTCTGTTGGTTGATCTACAGCCGCCAGCCGTAATCCCAAAAAAGTGCAACCGCCTATAGGTTGTGCCGAGCCATGCGAGGCGCAACGATCGCGAACGGTGCGCCTGACGGCAGCACCCTATAGTTTGCGCACCTTATGGCCTTCAGTTTTGTCAGAACAGCCGACTGCTCTCTGTCGGATTGCGGCATTTTAGCATCGCGTCCTAATCACCCAAGTCGATTTCGCCAATCATGAAAGTGACGGCCTTTCCAGAGAGAATCACACGGTTGCCCTGTAGTTGGCATGAGAGTCTCCCGCCTCTCGGTGAATCCTGTCTCGCCTCGAAGGAAGTCTTCCCTAGCCGCTGCGCCCAGTAAGGTGTCAGTTCGCAGTGAGCAGCACCCGTTACTGGGTCCTCGGGTATTCCAATTTTTGGTGCGAAGAAACGGCTTACAAAATCAACATCTGTGCCCGACGCGGTAACAATAACTCCGCGCAGGTCCAACTCCTGTAGCTTGGCGAAATCCGGACTGATAGAGCGCAAGGTTTCTTCATCCTCAAAAATAGCGATGTAATCGTTTGCTGCCCAGACTTCGAGAGGTGGGCGGCCTAGTCCGACAGCCAAAGCATCGGGAATGGGCTTCATCACCGGTGGTCGCGCAGGGAAATCCATCGTCAACAGTCCGTCTTTTGACTCGACAACCAATTCTCCGCTCTTGGTTTGAAAAGTAATCTGCTTTCCGGTGTAACCAAGGATGTCAAAAAGAACATGCGCTGCGGCTAGTGTAGCGTGCCCGCAGAGGTCGACTTCAGCAACAGGTGTAAACCATCGAAGATGAAAACCATTTTCGGAAGGGACGAAAAAAGCGGTTTCGGAAAGATTATTTTCATTGGCAATCGCCTGGAGCAGGCTATCGTCCAGCCAATGGCCCAAGGGACACACGGCTGCTGGGTTACCCTCGAAAACACGTGTGGCAAATGCATCGACCTGATATTGCTTGAGTCTCATTGTTTAGTTCCTAATGTACTGGCTAGCGAGGTAGTTCACAAACTCGACCGACCATTCTGCATCGTCGGCTTCTGGGTGTAAAGCAGACCCAGAGCGCACAGATGCTCAACTTCTGCATTGGGTCGGTAACCGCCCACCAACTCCTCCTCGACTCATCGTAACAACTCAAACGCGTAGAAAAAATCTCCGCTCGAATAAGTTGGCCAGCATGGCGTTCGGAGAGATTACAAACCGCGCGAGTCGCAAACGGTGCGGCGGTTGTTATTTTCCAAGGCCCCGAATTTGGCAATGCCGCGCGCTGGTTGTGTTTGCGGTAACGGCTAAATCCAGCAACGATTTGCCAGGTTTTTATCGCCAATGCGGATGCGTTCAGTCAAAGGGCGGGAACTAGTGTTTCGGGCTTTAGACGCTTTAGTTCCCTTCGGCTCCGCTCAGGGAACGACCGGCTCCGCTCAGGGAGTGATCGACTTCATTCGGGGAACAATCGCCTCCTCTCGGGGAACAACCTGCGCGCTCTCCGAACGGAGTCGAGGCAAACGTCCTGCGTTCTCGGAAGCGAATCGAGGGGGGATCGCACCGGTCGGTTTAATCATTGCAAGCCCGAGTCAATACGATCGCTCGATACGCGTTAAACAGTCACCCAGGGGATAATTCCCGCCGGCTAACGAAACAAAATCCAATCGCTAAATATGCCTGCTACCCAACCCGCCCGCGCCGTTTTAGACCCAACAATCCCATCAGGCCACTACCCATCAACCAAACAGCCCCCGGTATCGGCACGGCCGACAATCGTCCGGGACTCACCGCCCATACGTAGTGTTGATAAGTCTTCCGGCGGTTGGCCTGACTACTGTAATAGGCTTCAAAATACCACGCGCTACCGGGGGAAGCCGCATTCTCGGTACCTGACCAGTACGAAGAGGCTTGCTCGTGGTCGAAGCTACTGGTATTGGGAATGGAATTAGACGCCGAACCGTCCAATTCGCGGTAAACCAATTGGCCCAATTCGTTGCCGGCGCTGCCGTCGTATCCGTCGATGGCATTACTGGTTGGCAAGCGCCATTGCGAGCTGCCGCCATAGTTGACGCGATTCAGTAAGCCAACGAAAGCTTGCGCGCCAAACCAGTTGGCTCTACCGTCCGACGAAAAATCGGTGGTTTTCACGGTGTAAGAACCGGTGTAACCGTCGAAGCTGTTGGGCGTGTCGCTAACGGTAGGGCTAGCGGCGATAATGGCTTGGATGACGTTTCGGAAACCGTAAGTGCTTTCCAGCGTAGCCAACAGATTGGCGTCTTGCGTCCAGGTCACGTTGCCGACGCTGCTGTAGACCAAACCAACGTCATCGGCACCGGTAAAGCTGATTAGCGTGGCATTGGCGTTGAACGCGGCGGCGCCGAGCAGAACGCCGAAGGTAAGTAGCCTGTGTGTCATGAGTAAACTCCTTGGGTATGGGGTGCGCGCGACAATTAGAGTTCATCGACCCGGCCCAACGATCAAAATACATTGGGCGTCAGCGCCGCGTTTTTTAGATTTAAGCGTCTACAAAAAGAATTGGGTTAACCGCCGCCTTACCCGAAACGACGGAATGTTATTTTCTCCGCAAACCCAGCAATCCCATCAGCCCGGTTCCAAACAACGCTAATGCGCCCGGTATCGGCACAGCAGCCACTTGCCCTGGGCTAACGAGCCAAACCAGATGCTCGCGACCCTTTTCATCGTAGCCCTGGGCACCTTTTCGAGCGTCAAAGCCCCACGCCGCGGCCTGGTTGGAAGTGAACTCAATACCAGACCAGTAGGCTACCGGCGATTCGTTGTCGAAGGTTGGGGTGTTGGGAATAAACTTGCCGGCGGTACCGTTCAATTCGCTATAAAACAATTGGCCTAGTTCGTTACCGGCGGTGCCGTTAAAACCGACAATGGCATTGCTGGTCGGCAAGCGCCATTGGTGGCTGCCGCCGTAGTCGATGCTGTTTAAGTAATTGGCGAAGGCGATAGCCCCCCACCAACTTAGGAAGCCTGAAGAGGGAATGTTGACATTGAAACTGCCGAAATCGCTCGCCGTCAAGGTGACCTGCGGCCCGGATGAGGCGTAATAATTCGTTGTAGGCGTCAACGCGATAACCCGGCTGATTAGCGAATGGTCGGCATTGGACAGGGTTTTGAACAAATTGGCGTCTTGCGTCCAAGTCACGTTGCCGACGCTACTGTAGACCAAGCCAGCGCCGTCGGTACCGGTGTAACTGGTCAAGCTGGCGTGGACGTTTAACGTGGCGCCGCCGAGTAACAACCCCAAGGCAACTAAAGTTTTACGGGTATTCATGAACTTCTCCTTTCAATCAATGAACAAAAATGACCATCGAATATCGCTTAGAGGCTATCTTGAGTCGGGACAAACAGGTTTCGAGCTGTCCTCCGCGCCTCAATTTCAGAGCCCAAATCACGCGGTACTTGCGAGTGGATATTCGAGTTATCCCAACAACAGCGCCACTCCTCGCCATGACGCGAGTCGCGGCAACCGTAGGCGATAAAAACCGGCCTAACGCTCCTCCGGCGCGGCTTAATCATAGCGCGCGAAAAATATCTCCGCTCAATTAATTAGCGCCCACTATATGCTGTTTTAGCAATACAGACCAACTCTACAGGCAGTCAATGAAACTGCGACACTGTTAGGGTGCTAGGTTAATTGCTTAATATTACAGTTGATCGCGCGGATCGGCGCGCAGCTTTAGGGTAATGGCGGCACGACGACTTCGACGCCCGTCCCGGAACCGTTTTTACGCGTGTTTCCAACGTTGGGGGAAAACCTCTGCAAGCCACGGCTGGCGAGGCGTACAGCGATTCGGCAGTCACGGAATCGTGGAAACACGGCACGGAACGGTCTATACCCTTGCTGTCGGCATTGCCGGTGGCGAAACTGGACTGGGAGGGCCGATTGATCGCTGATCGACCCCGTCTAAGCCTTTGGTGTTACGCCCTTCTACTTACTCGGGGCCAAAGGGACCGGGTTAAAATTCAGTAACTATTCAACATAGGCTTCAAGCGGCCCCAATCCAAGTAACCTCTTTGAAAAAGGGAGCTGAGGGGGATTTATTCAAATAGTCTTCCCTGCTCCTCTTTTTTCAAAGAGGGGCTACAGATCGCTGAAGACTTACTAAATCAGAAGATTGGACGCTAAGAAGTACGGCGGCTGGACGGATAACCATTCGCGAGGACCGAGCGCTTACCGCCGAACCGGCGGCAAACGCCTAGCCCGCGCGCTATCAACGCATTAAGACGCCAGCAGCATATTATCCAACGCCAACTTAGCCAGAGCGGCCTCTTCGGCCGGGACCGACACTCGGTTGACGACATGGCCGGCGGCCAGGTTTTCCAACACCCAGCATAAATGCTGCGGATCGGTACGGAACATCGTCGAGCACATGCTCAAGGTCGGCGCCATGAAATGGACCTGCTTGCCCTGCGCCTTGGTTTCCTGGGCCAGCCGGTTGACCAGATTCAATTCGGTGGCGACCAGCCAGCGGGTATTGGGCTCGGCCTCGCGGACAATTTTTAAAATCATCTCGGTGGAACCGATGTAATCCGATTTCTCGCACACTTCGAAACAGGCTTCCGGATGCGAAATCACGATGGTCTCCGGATATTTTGCCTTGAAATTATCGATTTGCTCGGGCTGAAAAGCCTGATGCACCGAACAGTAACCCTTCCACAAAATCATTTTGGCGTCGCGGATTTGTTGCTCGGTCAGGCCGCCTTGCGGTTTGTTGAAATCCCAGGTGACCATGTGTTCCAGCGGAATACCCATCCGGTAACCGGTGTTGCGGCCCAAGTGCTGGTCGGGGAAGAACAGGACTTTTTCGCGGCGCTCGAAGCTCCAATTCAGGATTTTTTGGGCATTGGACGAGGTACAAACGATGCCGCCGTGCTGACCGCAAAAAGCTTTCAAGTCGGCGGCGGAATTAATATAGGTCACCGGCGTCACCGAATGTTCGACGTCGATGATCTTAGCCAACTCGTCCCAACATTGTTGCACTTTAACTTTGTTGGCCATGTCGGCCATCGAACAACCGGCGGCCAAGTCCGGCAAAATTGCGATCTGCTCGGGCCGGGACAGGATGTCTGCCACCTCGGCCATGAAATGCACGCCGCAAAACACGATGAATTCGGCCGCCGATTGCGCCGCCTCGCGCGACAACTTTAGCGAATCCCCATAAATATCGGCATGCTGGAATACTTCGTCGCGTTGATAATGATGGCCCAGCACGATGCAGCGGCCGTTTAACTGGGCTTTGGCGGCGGCGATACGATCGGCGCATTCGGCGTCGTCCAACAAGGCGTAATCATGGATAGGTAATGCGGCAGTCATGTTTCAACCCGGCGATCAAAAGAACACATTGTAACGGCTTGGGCCGCGAAATCGGTAGCCGGTTCCCGGCGTTGGCTAATCCGATCGTCAAACCGTTCGAAGACGGTAGCGGAGCGAGCCAGGATGCGGGTGTCGTCTCCGCTCAACCGGCGCCAAACGCCGACGAAAAACGCAAACCGTAGCAACGCCGAGCGGCGACCAACCCGCCGAAACTAACGGTACAAAGCTTGCTCCAGCAAGGCCATCGCCGAAGCCCCGCCTTGATTTTGCACGTATTGCAAGACCACCGGTACGAATTGGCCGATCATGCTGCTGTTCATCCCCAAGCTCTGAAACGACCCGGCCAAACCCAGCAAACCTCCGGCCGTGCCGAGTAGCGACGACCCGCCGTCATCGCCAAACTTGGGCTGATTCGAAACCGCACCGAGATAGCGGTCCATATTGGGCACATTGGAGCTGAGTAGCGAAAAGTCGCCCGGATTCAGGCGCTGTTGCGCCAACGAGAATATCGAACCCACTCCGCCCAGCGCTTGCTGTGGGGAGATACCCAGTTGACCGACCAACAGGCCCACCAAGTCCATCTCGGCGCCCAGGTTTCCCGCGGCCGGCACCGACGGCAGCGCCGGGGTTTGCGCGAACGTTTGCCCGGTGTAGGGCTGCGGCGCATTACAACCGGCCACAGCGACCGCCGCGGCTAGAAAAAATCCTTTGCTGAAATTGAGTTTGCTCATTGTGACTCCCGTGAAAAAGGCGATTCCGGTTGGCTTTCGCGGCCTTTTGCGTTGACAGCGCCAACCCGGTGCCGCGCGCATGATACCGAAATCGCACCGGTTTTCCCGGCATATTTGCCAGGGGCTAGACAAATCCGCGAATTACCCGCCGACAACCGGAGCGACGAACCTCGGCGGCGGTTAATTCAGTATAATCGCGACTTTACGCACCCTCACCTTCGGATAATAAAAAATGCAAAACATACAAGCCAAGCTCGAGGAATACTACCTCCGTCTCCAAGCCCATCCACGGTATCTGAAAATCATGACGCTGCCCACGCTACAACGCTGGGGCGCTCTGGCTGGTTTGTTTTTGCTGTCGCAAGTCGTGGTGTTCGGCAGTCTGTACCTGATATTCGACGGCGTGGTCGTGATCGGCTTTATGGCCAGCATTCTGGCGGGCCTGGCGACCGGCGTCGGCGCGTTACCGGCGCTGTTTTTCAAGGACATCTCAGAGCGCCTGTTCAACAGTATGCTCGGCGCCGCCGCCGGTGTCATGTTGGCCGCCACCGCCTTCTCGCTGCTGGTACCCGGCATCGATTTCGGCGACCAGATCTGGCCGGGCAAGGGTTTGTGGATCGTCGCGGCCGGCATGCTGCTGGGCGCGGTGTTTTTGCATTTTGCCGACGAGCGCCTGCCTCACCTGCATTTCGACGCGGTCAGCGACGAAAGTTTGAATTCGCTGCAAAAAATTTCGCTGTTCATCATCGCCATCACGATCCACAACTTTCCGGAAGGCATGTCGGTGGGCGTCAGTTTCGGCTCGGGAAATATGAATAACGGCCTGGTGTTGGCCATTGCCATCGCGCTGCAAAATTTGCCGGAAGGTCTGGCCGTCGCGCTACCGTTGGTCGGCTTGGGCTACAACAAATGGAAAGCGGTTGGGATCGCCACCGCGACCGGCTTGGTCGAACCGGTCGGCGGCCTGCTGGGCATTACGATGGTGACGGTGTTTTCGTCGATACTGCCGATTGCGATGGGCTTCGCGGCGGGAGCGATGTTATTCGTGATCAGCGAGGAAATCATTCCGGAAACCCATGCCAAGGGCCGCTCGCGCATCGCCACGTTTTCGTTGATGGTCGGCTTCATCATTATGATGATGCTGGACAAAATCCTCAGCTAAGCGCACCAACGCCATGGATCATCTAATCGAGCTTATCGACCGGTTGACGCCCGCCGACCCTGCCGGCTTTTCGGCCGCCGCCGGGACCAGTCTGGCCTTGATCGCCGCCGCCGAAATCGGCGACAAAAGCCAATTGGTGTGCATGACGCTGGCTTCGCGCCACCGGGCCGCACCGGTCTGGTGGGGGGCGCTGGCCGCGTTCGCGCTGCTGAATACGCTGGCGGTGGTGTTTGGCGTCGCCATCGCCAACTGGCTGCCGGAATACGCGGTGTCGGCTGGCGTCGCCTTGTTGTTCGCCGGCTTCGGTTTGCACGCGGTATTCAATCGTGAAGACGAGGACGACGACGAAGCCGTCGTCGAAAAAAGCGGTCACGGCATTTTTCTGACCACGTTTTTATTGATTACGGTGGCGGAATTCGGCGACAAGACCCAGCTGGCGGTGGTCGGTTTCAGCAGCAGCGCGCCGGCGGCGGCGGTCTGGCTAGGCTCGACGGCGGCACTGGGCTTGACCTCGTTGCTGGGGGTAGTCGCCGGCCGCACCGTGCTGCAAAAAATGCCGTTGGGCTTGCTCCATAAGCTCAGCGGCGGCTTTTTCCTGATACTGGCGGCGGTCGCCGGATATAAAACCTATCTCAGCCTTAACGCGGCCGGACTGATCGCTCTATGAATCGCCGCCGCATCGCGCTTTGACGCGACGGGAAACGGCGGCTTTACGATCTAACCGGTTTGGGCAACCCCACGCCAACGTTAAAACCGGCAACGAACTTGTGAGTTTCATTTTCGACAGTTTCCGCTTCTTTCTATTCTGATTCGATGGCGACACCTCTTGACCGCCGGCGCGATTTGCCGGGCATCCTTAGCTTGGCCCTGCTATACGGAGCAATCGCCAAAATCACTTTGAGCTACTTTTCGACCAGCGGCAACGTCACGCTAGTCTGGTTTTCCGGCGGATTGGGACTCGCGGTGTTGCTGTTGAAAGGTCTAAGGTACTGGCCGGGCATTTTCTTGGGCGCGCTGGCCGCCGGTTTAATGGTCAACGATTCTCTCTGGCTTTCGGGATTGATCGCGGCCGGCAATACCTTGGAAACTTTAACCGCGGCGCGATTGCTCGGCAACAATCGCAATTTTTCAGTCACCTTATCCGAACCCAAACATTTTTTAACACTGGTGCTGGTTGGCGTGGTTTGCTCCGCTATCGGCGCGGCGATCGGCCCGGCGGCACTGTTGGCAAGCGGTTACGTACCCGCCGGGGAACTCGGCGAATCCATGCTGCACTGGTGGATGGCCGATGTGTTTGGCATCGTCTTCGCCACGCCGGCCACGTTGATTTGGCGACGCTGGCCAAGCAATTGGTTTCACGGCAAACGCTGGCCGGAAACCGTGATTTTCGTCGGACTCTCCTTTCTGGTCGGCCAGATTCTGTTTTTCGACTGGTTTACCGACCATCTGAAATTCGCCCCACACACTTATTGGCCATTTTTCTGCGTCCTGTGGGGGGCCCTGCGGTTTGGGCGGCACGGCGTGGTACTGGTGATGGTCCTCACCGCCGCGCAGGCCTTGCTGGGAGCCGCCCAGCACGTGGGCAAGTTCGCCCACGATTTCGAGCAAAGCGATCTGTTCAATTTCTGGCTGTTCATGGCCTCGTTATCGACCTGCGGCATGGCTTTGGCGTTGACATTACACAGCAGCCGACGCATCGCCGAAGAACTACTCGACAGCGAGCTACGCCTACGGCATATCGTGGACGCTTCACCAGTACCGCACATCCTTTACGACCGCCACGACAATGTGGTCTTCTTCAACTCGGCCTTTTCGGCGACTTTCGGCTACACCCAAGACGATATTCGCTGTCGCGACGATTGGTGGCGCTTGGCCTACCCCGATCCGGCTTACCGGGATTCGATCATGGCCGTTTCGCGACGCCATCTGAGCGCCAGTCTAAACCGGCAAGACATCGCACCGGAGAAAGTCGATATTCGTTGCCGCGACGGCGCTACCCTTACGGCCCTTGCCAATACCACCGCGCTTAGCGACTCTCTTCAGGGCGGCTATCTGGTCACCTATTTCGATATCACCGAAAGGATGCGCTACGAAAAAGCCTTGACCGAATCCAATTTATTGCTGCAAACCATCCTGGAAACCTTACCGGTCAGGGTGTTTTGGAAAGACCTCAACTCGCGGTATCTGGGCTGTAACACGCTGTTCGCCAACGACGCCGGCCGGCGGCGCGCCTCGGAAATGCTCGGCAAGGACGACACCCAAATGACGTGGCGAGACCAAGCCGATTTATACCGAAGCGACGATATGGCGGTCATGTCTTCCGGCACGCCTAAGTTGAATTTCGAAGAACCGCAAACCACGCCGAGCGGCGATACCATCTGGCTGCGCACCTCGAAAATGCCGCTGATCAACGGCGACGGCGCCACCATCGGTATCCTCGGCTTATACGAAGACATTACCCAAAACAAGCAGGGTCAACAACAACTGGCCGAATCGCTATCGATGCTGCAAGCCACGTTGGAAGCCACCACCGCCGGCATTTTGGTGGTTAGCCTGGACGGCTACATCCGCGGCTTCAACCAGCGCTTTCAAGCGCTGTGGCAAATTCCGAGAGACATGTTACGCGAGGGCGACCACTGCCATGCCTTGCTGGAATTCATCCTGAAGCAGATGAAGGCCCCGGAACTGACGCGCGCCCAAGTCAACGAATTGCGCGAGCATCCCGAACGGGAAATCAAAAACCTGCTGGAACTCATCGACGGCCGGCTGTTGGAACGTTATTCTCGCCCCCAACGCATCGGCGATCGAATTATCGGCCGGGTCTGGAGTTACACCGACGTCACCGAACTGCGCGGACTGGAAAAGCAGTTGCAATGGCGCACCGCTTTTCTGGAGGCGGTATTGGAATCGACGCCGGACGGTATCGTCGCCGTCGACGCCGAAGGTCGCAAGGTGCAGCAAAACCTGAGGATTGGCGAATTGTGGCGGATGCCGCCGGACCTGGCGAACCAGGACTGTATTGCCGCGCAGTTGGAGATGGCACGGCAACAAATGAAACTCCCGGAACAGATGACCCGGAGCATCGCTTTGGTTCAGGCTCAACCGGATGCTATCGCCCGCGACGAAGTGGAACTGCTCGACGACACGATACTGGAATTCCACACCGCGCCGATTTGCAGCAAAACGGGCGCTTATCTTGGTCGTATTTGGCAATTCCGCGACGTTACCGCAACCCGCCACGCGGAAAGAACATTGCGGCAAAAGGAATACTATCAACGCGCCTTGCTCGACAACATTCCTCACGCAATCTGGCTGAAAGACCGCGACAGCCGGTTTCTGGCGGTCAATCAAGAATTCTCCGCCATCTTCGACGCCGGCACGCCGGACGAATTGGTCGGCAAATCCGATCTGGATATCGCACCGCCGGAACTGGCCGAACGCTATCGAGCCGACGACCGCACCGTCATGGTAACCCGCGCCAATCTGGTCGTCGAGGAAGAAATCATCGATCGCGGACTTCGCAAGTGGTACGAAACCTATAAGGCCCCGGTGATCGATCAGAGCGGCGAATTGCTGGGTAGCGTGGGCTTCGCCCGCGATGTCAGCGAACGCCGCAAGGCCGAGGAAAATTTGCGGCTGGCCGCGCTGGTCTATCAGAACAGCAGCGAAGCGATGGTCGTCACCGACGCGGACAACAATATCCTCAGCGTCAACCCGGCCTTTACCTCGATGACCGGCTATGCGGCCGACGAAGTCGTCGGCCGAAATCCACGGGTGTTAAAATCGGATCAACACGATTCCGGGTTTTATCGGGAGTTGTGGAGGGCATTGGAAGAGACCGGCACGTGGCACGGCGAAATCAAGAATCGCCGCAAGGATGGCCGCATTTACGTGGAAGAATTAACGATCAACACGATTTACGACGCCTCCGGCCATCCGCAACGGCGGGTGGCGTTGTTCTCGGACATTACGCAACGCAAGCAATCGGAGGAACAAATCTGGCGGCAAGCCAATTTCGATCCGCTCACCGGTCTGCCGAATCGCCGGATGTTTCGCGACCGGCTGGAACAGGAAATCAAAAAAGCCCACCGTATGGGCCAGATGTTCGCGCTGATGTTTATCGATCTGGACCGCTTCAAGGAAGTCAACGACACTTTGGGCCACGACATCGGCGACCAATTGCTCAAGGAAACCGCGCAACGGCTGCAGCTTTGCGTCCGCGAATCGGACACCGTCGCCAGACTGGGCGGGGACGAGTTCACGATCATCCTGGGCGAACTCGACGAACCGCGCAGCGCCGAACCGATAGCCCGGCATTTGCTGGAGCAATTGAGCGCGCCGTTCCAACTGGCCGAGGACACCACCTACGTCTCGGCCAGCATCGGTATCACCTTCTACCCGACCGATAGCACCGACCTCAGCGAGCTGTTGAAGAACGCGGACCAGGCGATGTACGCCGCCAAAAACCGGGGCCGGAATGCCTATAGCTTTTTTACCAAGGCGTTGCAGGATGCGTTGCAGGCACGCGCGGCGCTACTGGCCGATTTGCGCAACGCCTTGAGCGAGCGGCAACTATCGCTCCACTACCAACCCATCGTGGACTTGGTCAGCGGCGAAGTCCATAAATCGGAAGCTTTGCTGCGTTGGCGACATCCGACGCGCGGCGTCGTTAGCCCGACGGAATTCATTCCGCTGGCCGAGGAAACCGGCTTGATCAACAAGATTGGCGATTGGGTGTTCGAAACCGCCGCCCAGCAGGTATTGGAATGGCAAAGCCGCTTGCACCGCGAGTTTCAAATCAGCATCAACAAATCGCCGGTGCAATTCCAAAGCGCCGGTCAAGCACCCCGTCATTGGTTCGATTATTTGCACTCCCTCGGCCTGTCGGGACAAAGCATCGTCGTTGAAATTACCGAAGGCTTGCTGCTGGACGCCAATACCAACGTTCAGGACCACTTGATGGCGTTCCGGGACGCCGGTATGCAAGTCGCGATCGACGACTTCGGCACCGGCTACTCGTCGCTGTCGTATTTGAAAAAATTCGACATCGACTATTTAAAAATCGACCAGTCCTTTGTCCGCAACCTGACCGAGGATTCCAGCGACTTCGCGCTCTGCGAAGCGATTATCGTGATGGCCCACAAGCTGGGCCTGAAAGTGATAGCCGAAGGCGTCGAAACCGAACGCCAGCGCGATTTGCTGAAATCGATCGGTTGCGATTACGGTCAGGGCTATTGGTTTTCGCCGCCGGTACCGGCGGAACTGTTCACCCAGCGTTTCGGTTTGGGTCGAGACCGCGAGAACTAAGCGGAGACCGGACTAATTTCGACGGCATCGTCGCGCAAACGCAAGCTGTAATCGCCGCGCAGCAAACCTTGCAATTCCCGTCCGGCCATGTTGTAGCGCCAACCCTGTAGCAGCAGACAATCGTCGTCGCCGGCCAGCAATTGTTCCAGATCGTTGCGGGTCGCCAAAATAATCGGATTCAGCGAGTTTTCCTCGGCCCGAATTCTGACGACCGCGCCGAGCACATCCAGAATGGCTTCGGTTTGCTGGGTTTTCTTTTGAGGTTTGCCTTTTTCGACCAGCGGTTTAGGCGGCCGTTGGCGAGCGACATCAATTAGTTCGCACAGGGTTTTACCGTAGCGGTTGACGGTGCGTTCGCCGATATTGCGGACCTTGGCCAGATCGGCGACCGTCACCGGCTGCAATTTAGCCAACTCCAGCAACATGTCGTCGGCCAACAACCAGTTGCGCGGTTTGTTTTCCTGCTGCGCGGTACGTTCGCGCCATTCGGTCAAAGCCTGCATGATGGACAATTGCTTGCCGGTCAATTTGTTCTTGCCGCGTATCCGCAACCAGGCATTTTCCGGCGACAGTTGATACAACTCCGGATTGTTCAACAGCGCGAAATCGGCATTCAGCCAATCCAAGCGACCGAGTTTATCCAACTGCTCGCACATCAAGGTGTAGATCTTGCAGAGGTAGATCACGTCGTCGGCGGCGTACTCGATCTGTTCCGGACTCAAGGGACGCACCGACCAGTCGGTGCGGGTATGGGCCTTACTCAGGTTAACGTTGAGGAAGCTGGACACCAACATCGCATAACCGGGATTTTCCTGAAACCCCAGCAACGGCGCGGCGATTTGGGTGTCGAACACCGGCATCGGAATTTTGCCGCTCAGTTGATAGAAAATCTCCAAGTCCTGGCGACAGGAGTGCAATACCTTGACGATGGCGGGATTGTAAATAGCCTCGAACAGCGGACTCAGATCTGCGATCGCCAGCGGATCGATGCAGGCCACCCAGTCCGGCGTGGCAATTTGCAACAAGCAGAACTTGGGGTAATAGGTTTTCTCCCGCAAAAACTCGGTATCCAGCGCGATCCAGTCGTGACGGCCGATCTGTACGCAGAGAGCCTGAAGTTGTTCCGGAGTATCGATATATTGAATGGTCATAGTGTGTTATTGCGTAGGGGAAAAGAAAACCTGGGCGGTATTAAGGGAGCTGGCGCACGGTCCGGCATTGCCTGAACCGCCAACAAAAGCGACCCGCGATCTTCCGCGTGAATCCGTCGGGCCGCCAGGGTAGACACTCGAAGCCAGCATCCGAGCTTCCAATCCCAGCTGAATTCGCACAATCGTCCTTAAAGCCGGTCATTTTACCGTGCCACGCGCCGAATGGCTCACCGAATCGGCGGCGCCTGGCCATTAGCCGCTTATCGGGAAATTTTCCTTTTTCCGTTTTCACCTCCCCCACCTGTAAGCTGTTAGGTATCATCCGTCGGCTGAAGCTAACTTGAGTCGATCATGAAAAAACTTGCGCTTGGCATCCTGCCTTGCTTCGGTCTGTTGCCAATGGCAAAGGCCATAGCCGAGGAAGTGGCCCCCGCCAATCTGGACAGCGTCGAAGTCGTCGCGGTGACCCCGCTACAATTCGGCGGCGTCGATATCAACAAAATTCCCGCCCACGTTCAAACCGCGACTGCCGAGAAACTTCAAGAATCGCAGGCCCTATCGTTGGCGGACTACATGAATCGCTACTTGGGTAGCGTCAACGTCAACGACGCCCAAAACAATCCGTTGCAACCGGACATTCAATACCGCGGCTTCAGCGCTTCGCCGCTGATGGGCCTGCCGCAAGGCCTGGCGACTTACGTGAACGGCATTCGCTTTAACGAACCGTTCGGCGACATGGTCAACTGGGATTTAATCCCCAACGGCGCGATCGACAATATGAGCCTGCAGCCAGCATCCAACCCGGCCTTCGGCTTGAACGCACTGGGCGGTTCGATCAGTATCAATACCAAAACCGGTTTTTCAGCGCCCGGACACAGCTTCGAAGCGCAAGGCGGCTCCTGGGACCGGCATTCCGAGGAAGTCACCAGCGGCTGGAACGATGGCACCTGGGGCTATTTCCTGGACTTTAAATATTTCAATGAGAAAGGCTGGCGCGCCCATTCACCTAGCGAAGCCAAACAAGGCTTCGGCACGCTGAGTTGGCGCGGCGTCAAATCCAGCTTGGACTTGAGCATCGCCGGCACTGACAACACCCTACGCGGCAACGGCGCCCTGCCCCAGCAAATGCTGGCTTACGGACGCGATCAAATCTTCACGCACCCGGATATCACCCGCAACCGGATGCTGCTGGTTTCTCTGGACGGCGATACTTGGCTGAACGACCATAACCAGCTGTCCGGCACGCTGTACTACCGGCGCAATAAAATCAGCACCTACAACGGCGACGGCAGCGAGTTCGCGCCTTGCAGCGGCGACCCGACCGCCTTGTGCAACGGGGACGACGAAGCTCTACAGGCGTTGGGCGGCGGAGGCATACAAGCGGACGACGCCTTCGAGGGCGGCACCATCAACACCTCCAGCACCTTGCAACAATCGTTCGGCTTCGCGTTGCAGGATGCGATCGATCACAAAGTTTTCGGCCGGAACAACCACTTGATCGGCGGCGCCAGTTTCGACCACGGCAACGCCCGCTATCACGCCGACACCGAATTGGGTGCGCTGACCGGCGATCGCGGCGTCGCGGCCGGCGGCGTGCTGCTGCAGGATTCGCATGTCAGACTCACCGCCGAAACCGATCATTACGGCCTGTTCCTGACCGACACGTTGAATCTGGCCGACAAACTGGATGTCACGGTGTCCGGCCGTTACAACCAATCTCACGTCAAATTGCGCGACCACTTCGGCGAAGATTTGAACGGCAGCCATTCCTACGACCGATTCAATCCGGCCGCCGGCCTGACTTATGCGTTCATGCCCGAACTGACCTTCTACGGCAACTACAGCGAATCGTCGCGAATTCCGACACCGATGGAATTAAGCTGCGCCGATCCAAGCGCACCGTGCAAATTGCCCAACGCCTTCGTCTCCGATCCGCCGTTGAAACAAGTCGTCGCCAATACCTGGGAAACCGGCTTTCGCGGCCGCTTGAGCCGTCTATTGGAAGGATACGTCGATTGGAACGCCGGTTTTTTCCATACCATCAACAACAACGACATCATTTTTCAAAGTTCGGGCAGCGTGATCGGCAACTCCGGCTATTTCGCCAATGTTGGTCAGACTCAACGCCAAGGCGCGGAATTGGGATTATCCGGTAAGTTTTACGAACGCTGGCGCTGGTCGGCGAACTACAGCTACATCGACGCGACCTTTCAGACGCCGTTTCTATCCAGCAGCCCCAACAATCCAGCCGCCGACGCAGACGGCAATATCCGGGTGGATGTCGGCGACCGGATTCCCGGCATTCCGGCGCATCAATTCAAATTCAGCAGCGATGTGGACATTCTGCCGCAATTGACCCTGGGTTTTGACATGAACTACAACAGCTCCCAGGCGCTGCGTGGCGACGAAGCCAATTTGACCGGCAAATTGCCGGGCTTCGTCGTGTTCAATTTGCGTAGCGAATACCGCTTCAACCAACATGTGACGCTGTTCGGCCGGGTTAACAATCTATTCGACCGCGAATACGCCAATTTCGGCACTTGGGGCAATACCGGCGAAGTGTTGGATGGCGTCAACGCCGGTCTTAACGACATGAATGCTCGCTTCGTCGGCGTTGGCGCGCCGCGGGCGGCCTGGATAGGCGTTCGTCTGACGATGTAGAAATTTGCTTGGTGGCGCCAGGGAGGTGCCGCTGCGACACAAGGTCGTGTCGCCAAAATCGGCGGTTAAACCGCCGATTTGCAAGCCAGGGATTAGCCAGCCGATTCCGCCGAGGACTTACCCCGCGCTTGGCGAAATTTATTGGGCCTGACCCGGCGAATATTCAATTTGTGAGGCCCGATCGCAGCCTCGGTCAACAACTGAAAAATATCGGTTGGCATGCCGTCCGGCAACTCCACCAAGGTATAGTGCTGGCGAATATCGATGCGGCCGATACGGCGCTTATCGACGCCGGACTCCTGCACCAGTATGTCTTGAATCTGCTCGCGCGCGACCTGATGCTGCAAACCCACGTCCAAACGGTAACGCACCATCTTGTAATCCAGCCAGGGCAGCTTAGCCGTGGACGTCTCGACCGCCGTCGATTTAGCAGGCATCGGCGCCCCGGCGGCAACAGACCCGCCGAATAGTTGGGGATGGCTCAGATAAATCAACGCAGCCGCGCAAGTCAAAGCGTCCATGCCCTGTTCGGCCATCGCTCCTGCCACGAACTCGCGTTGCTTGGTCAAATCCTGCTCTTTTACGATGCGCTGCAAACGCCGCTTCAGTTTTTCTTCTCTGCGTTTTTCGGCCGACATCGTTGCCCTCGTTACAGGCGGTCGGAATCGATTTCAACGTAGGCTTCGTCGCGTAAGCGCCGTAACCACAACTCAGTCTCTTCCTCGATTTTACGTTTGCGAATTTCCTCGCGGATCTTGTCCTTCTTGAATTGTTCGCTGTTGTCTTGATTTTCGCGGCCCAGGACCTGGATCATGTGCCAGCCGAACTGCGTTTGCACCGGTACGCTGATTTCGTTGATGCCCAACTTATTCATCGCCTCCTCGAACGGCGGCACCAGCGCACCGGGACTGACCCAATCCAACGAACCGCCGTTGATCGCGGAGCCTTTATCGTCGGAATGCGCGCGCGCCAACGCGGCAAAGTCGTCGCCGTCGTTGATGCGTTCCTTCAACGCCAGCAAACGTTTTTGCGCCTCGGCGTCGTCCACCAGTTCGTTGGTCTTGATCAGAATATGTCTGACCTTGGTCTTGGTCACGATGTGCTGCGCGCCACCCTCGGTTTCCAGCATTTTGATGATGTGAAATCCACTGGGGCTACGAATCGGCTCGGAAACGTCGCCTTGCCCCATCGTCGGCACCACATCGGCGAATAAGGACGGAATCTGCCCGAGGCTACGCCATCCTAAATCACCGCCTTTCAGCGCGTTATTGTCGTCGGATACGCTAACCGCGGTTTGCTTGAAATCCTTGCCGCCGCGCAAATCCGCCACGATTTGGTCGGCCTTGTCCTTGGCTTTTTGTATGGCGCCGGCCGAAGCACCTTCGGACACCGCCACCAGAATATGGCCTAAATGGTATTGCGACGAGACTTGGCCGGCCTTGCCCTGGGTTTCCAGATAGTGCGCCACTTCGGCGTCGGTGACCTTGACCCGGCTGCCGATTTCCCGGCCGCGTAACTGGTTAATGACAATTTCATTCCGCAGATTGTCTTCAAAACTTTTGTAATCCATACCCTGCCGCGTCAGCTCGTCGCGAAAGGCCTCGACCGACAAACCGTTCCGCGAGGCAATGTCGGCGACCGACGACCTGAGCATTTCCTCGCTGATTTGCACCCCGGAGCGGGATGCCAGTTGACGTTGCAACTTGTCGACGATCATTCGTTCCAACACCTGCTTGCGCAGCACGAATTCCGGCGGCATCGTCACGTTATTGCTGGACAGCTTGGCGGTAATTGCCTCGACTTCCCGGTTCAGTTCCCGTTCCAAAATCACGTCGTCCTCGACCACCGCGACGATCCGGTCCAACACCTGCGTCCAACCGACCGTCACGTAAGCCAGCAAGGCCAGTATCCAAAATCCCTGTTTGATCATAGGCAATTTACTCGAAGAAACTGGCTTTACGATAGCCGTTCAAGTTGGTATTCAAGAAAGTATCGACGCTATCGCCGAAACTGCTTAGACCTTTCAACTCCAGTTGCACGAAGAATGCGGTCTCGGGCTTGGTACTCGGATCGTTCAACACCGTAATGTTATTGGCGGCATTGATGTACCGGCGACCGATAATCCTGAAACGCCAGCAGCAATTTTCCTTCTCGATGCCGATGAAACTTTCGGTCGTCTTGTCGAAATTCAACGAGTATTGCCAACGCCCCAAACCGTACCATTCGCCGAATAACGGCAAACGGAACGACACGTCGGTTTGCGAAATCGTCTGCAAACTATCCAGCGGGTTACGCCGATACCGATAGCCTAGATTCAAGATTTCGTTGGGCTGATTTCTGAATTTCAGCACGGCCTGACCGCGGGCAATACTGTTGCGCTCGGGATCCCACTGCGCACCGGTCGAATAGGACCAATTCCGGTTCATCTGGCCGCTGATTTCGCCAATAAAGTTTGAGGTATTGCTAGTCAGAGCCGCCGTGTTGCTGTTCAGATAATCCAGATCGACGTTTCTATCCTGAAAATAGAGGATTTGTCCCAAATTCAGTTTCAAAGGCTCCAAACCGGTCGTCGAATCGATAAACCGCGAAGTGGCCGCCAAGGTCACTTGATTAGCGTCTTGCACTCGGTCTGCACCGCTGAAACGGTTTTCCCTGAACAAGCTATAAAAGTTGGTATCGAACAAATTGGTATCGAATATCGGAATGTTGCTCTGGTCTTTACGCGGGATGTATAGATAGAACAGACGCGGTTCCAGCGTGTGAGTGTAAGGTGTTCCAGCCAAATTCATTTCCTTATCGAACATCAAGCCGGTATCGACCGAGAAGATCGGCAGAAACCGACTGACGCTAGACGGTTGAGCCGAATTGGTAATATTGTTCAACTGGTACTGCGTATATTGGCCGGTCAACTTGGGTATCAAGAACCCCGCGCCGCTCTCAAGCGGCACACTCACCGAAGGCGCAATGTTGTAGCGCTGGCCGTTGACCAGGGTATCGTGGCTGAAATACACGAATTGGTTGTCCAGCGCCAAGTTGACCGGGAGATTGTCGAACTGATGCGCGTAATTTAAATTGATTCTAGGCAGCATATCGTAAGGCATGCCGGCGTCGGTTACGGTTTTGTCCACCGACTGATAGTGCTGCACACCGGCCTGTAGCGAGACGTCGGAGATACCGTAGTTTACGTACGCGTTACTCGACAAAAACCGGGTATCCTGAAAGCCCAGCGCATTGTTCAAGTCGTTGAAATAGGTTTTGTCGGATACGTAATTCAAGTTAACCGAAGTCCGCAGATTCTCGGCCAGGACGCTCTGATCCTGCCACGACCCCGAATATCTGGATTTGTCGGCGATTTCGTCGTACGGCAGCAGTTCCGCCGAAAAAGTCCCGCGCGAGGTTTCAGTCAAATACCGGAACTTGTTACGAATCTGCTCGCCACGCTTGCTCATGTAACGCAAGGTGATAATGTCGTCGAAGTTGGGCGCGATGTTCCAATAAAACGGCACCGAAGCGTCGAAGCCGTTCCGCTGGGTAGTACCCCAGTTTGGTGCCAGCAGGCCCGACAATCGCCGGCTGTCTGTCGGAAAAGAGATGTAAGGGGTGTACAACACCGGTACTCCCTTGAATTCCAGCCAGGCATTCTTGGCCGAGCCTTGCCCGGACTCGCGGTTAATCTTTACCCGCGACGCATGCATGATCCAATCCTGGTTACCCGGCGAACAACTGGTAAACGCCGCTTCGTTGTAACGCGATAAACTTTTACTATCCCGGTATACCACATCGGCGCTACCCCGGAACGGCGCCTCGGGAACGACGAATAGGGCCTTGCGCAAGCGGGCCTCGTCCTTGCCCAGACTTAGGGAAGCCGTTTCGCTGAACAGCGCCAATTGATCCTCGCTATACAAGACGTTACCTTGCGCGTCCAGGGTTTCCGCGACGGTATCGTAGCTGGCCTTATCCGCGATTAAGTGCTGATCTGCCCTGGTCAAATCGACGTTACCGGCAAAATTGAGCACCTCGCCGTCGTACACTTCGGAAAAATCGGCGGTCACATCGGTGGTTGCCGCGTCGCGCGCCTCTTGCGACGTAGCTTTGATTTTGCGTTTCTTGCTGCCCCAAGTCGAACAGTTCTGCCAGGGATCGCGGTCGAACTCGCCCCGCAAGGTCTGGAAGGATCGCTCTTGCTGATATGAAAAAGTCGGCGTCAGCCAATAGGTCGCGGCAAGCTCCGTCTCGACTTCGCTGACGGGTCTGGCCTCGCCTTTCGGGTCGGCACCAACCAGATTGCAATTCCAACCGCTTTTATCGTCGCCGGTCTTACAGGTCCAACCGGGAACCGTTCCGGAAGATGCCGTCTGGCTTTTCGGTTGCACTGGCTCGGCGGCAGGCTTTTGCGGCTCGTTGACCTTAACCCGAAGTTTTTGGGCCTCGCTGACCGCTTTTTCGACCACTTTGACTTTTTCCCGTTCAGGCGGCACGGCCGGAACAGGCTGAGCGACTTGCGGGATCGGCGCCGGTTCCGTCTCCACCGGCTTGGGCTCGGCTTGCCGAACCGGCGCGACCTCTGGCTTGACCTCCGGCTGCGCTGGCTTGGCTTGCTGGGCCGGTACCGGCGGCGCGGGCTGGGTTTTGATGACCTGAGGTTGAGGCGGCGTGGCACCGGCGGGGGTTTGATTCAAACAAGTCCATTCGCCGCTTTGCGACTGCTCGCAATTCCAGGCGCCGTTGCTCGCCGCGGAAACCGCACTGGTGGTGTACAAGGACAATGCCAACGAAATGGAGTGAACCCGAAAATTCATGAAGTGGCTTGAGCGGCTAATTGGCTTAGCGGAACGGAAATCGAATAAAATGCATGCCCATCATTTTACCTTAGGTTGCTCGGCAATAAGTAACTAATGTATTTTTCCAGTTCAGACTCAAGACTCGCGGAGCTCAATGCCTGGCTAGTCAACGACTTGGCATTGGACGTGCGCGGCATCGCCCCCGCTTCCAGCGACGCCAGTTTCCGGCGCTATTTCAGGATCAGCCACGGCCTTGGCAGCCAAATCGTCATGGACGCCCCTCCCGATAAGGAGAACACAGAGCCCTTCGTCAAGGTTGCCGAGTTGTTCGCCGGCGCGGACCTCCACGTGCCGAAAATCTATCGCCAAAACCGCCAGCGCGGTTTTTTACTGTTGGAAGACTTCGGCAGTACCAGCTATCTCGACGCGCTGACTCCGGACAACGCCGACACGCTATACGGCGATGCGATCGACGGCCTGCTGACGCTGCAAACTCGCCTTCACGGCATCAACCTTGATCTACCGGCCTACGACGCAACACTGCTACGCCGGGAACTGGGCATTTTCCACGAATGGTTCCTAGCCGGCTTGTTGAACCTGACGATGACAAGCGATCTGGCCGACGCGACGCACAGCCTGTTGATCGATTCAGCACTCGAACAGCCGCGGGTATGCGTGCACCGCGACTACCACTCTCGCAACTTGATGTTACTGGCGCAAGCGTCACCCGGTGTCATTGACTTCCAGGACGCGGTGATTGGCCCGTTGACCTACGATCTGGTTTCCCTGCTGCGCGATTGCTATATCGCCTGGCCGGAACAGCGGGTTGATACCTGGGTCGATCGCTATTACCAACAGGCGCTGACGCTGAACCTGACCGACGCCGACTTCGGGCAATTCCGGCGCTGGTTTGATCTGATGGGGATGCAACGCCACCTGAAAGCGGTCGGCATCTTCGCCCGCCTGCACTTGCGCGACGGCAAATCCGGCTACTTGCAAGACATTCCCCGCACCTTGAACTACGTGGAAGAGGTTTGTCGCCGATATCCCGAGCTGGAAAAAATGGGGCGCTTCCTGCAACAACACGTCCTGACGCGTTACGCCAAAACCCTATGAAAGCGATGATTCTGGCCGCCGGCCGCGGCGAACGCATGCGGCCGTTAACCGACCACACGCCGAAACCCCTGCTCAGAGCCAACGGCAAACCGTTGATTGAATATACCATTGAGCACCTAGCCTCGGCGGGCTTTAACCAAATCGTGATCAATTTGGCCCATCTTGGCGAGCAAATCGCCGCCTACTGCGGCGACGGCGAGCGCTGGGGGGTGCGAATACGCTATTCCGACGAAGGCGACACCGCTCTCGAAACCGCCGGCGGCATTGCCAAGGCGCTGCCCTTACTGGGCGAGGCTCCGTTCTTGACCTTGAATGCCGACGTCGCCTGCGACTTTCCGCTGGAAAAATTGCGGACGGTCGATGTCGATCTCGCCCATTTGGTGATGATACCCAACCCGCCGCACCACCCCGCCGGCGACTTCGCAGTCACGCCGACCGGCCAGCTAAGCGAGGTCGGCAGCGGCAAACTGACCTACAGCGGTATTGGTGTATATCGCCCCGCTCTGTTCGCGAATCTTGCGATCGAACCGTTGAAATTACGCCCGGTTTTGAACGGTGCCATTCAGGCAGGCCGAATCAGCGGAGAACGTTATAACGGCTACTGGTTGGACATCGGTACGCCCGAGCGTCTGCACGACTTATCGGAGCGGCTGACCAAAGCCGCGGAATCGGCCGCCTGAGCCTAAAAAGGTTTAAGTACCGCCAGCCAAACGATCGCGAACAAAAACAACACCGGAATTTCGTTGACCCACCGAAAGTACACATGGGAATGGCAGTTGCGGTCGTGTTTGAAGTCCAACAACCACTTACCGCACCAAACGTGATAGATAGCCAATAGGCCCAACAGCGCCAGCTTGGCATGCAACCAGCCGCTACCGGAATATAGTGTCCAGGCGTAATCGCCCAACATCCAGATCCCGAAACCGAAGGTCGCGACCATGCCGGGGGTCATGATACCGAAGTACAGCTTACGCTCCATAACCTTGAAGCGCTCATGGCTTACCGCATCGTCGCTCATCGCGTGATACACAAATAAGCGCGGCAAATAGAACAAACCGGCGAACCAGGTCACCATAAAGATCAAATGTAGCGCTTTCAACCAAAGCATAGTCGTGTTCCTGTGTCGCGAGATGATGAATGGTCCAGCAGCAAAGCCTAACCCACAAACGAAACGACCGGCACTTAACGGCCGCCAACTTTCCCCCGCCGCTCGGCCGAGGGCTTAGCGTCGACATCGTCGACCGGCTGATTGGGAGCCTCGCCGGGCCGCCGTTCATGTTCATGGTGATGCTGCTGGTCGCCCGAATATCCCGGAGAGCCTCCTAACCCAGGCAATCCGGGAATACCGGGCATCGGCGCCACCGGCGCATAAATTACCGGCGCGCCGATATAAGAATTGCGCCGCTCCAAGGCCTCGGCCTGGCGCCGCTGCGCATCGGCTTGTTGTTGCTGGGCCAGCGCGCTACGCTTCATGGCCTCGACTTCCTCGATCTGGCGTTGCTGTTCGGCTTGCTGCTTTTCGGCCTCGAGCCGAGCGGCTTTTCTGACCTGATTTTCCTCACGCAAGGCTTCCAACTTGGCTTTGGCTTCCGCCTCCCGCGCCGGATCGGCATGTATGTCGAGTTGCCGGCCACCTTCTTGCGAGCAAGGCTTTTGCTGGTAAACCGTTTTGCCGGACTTACCCGAGCATTTAAACACCTCGGCTTGCGCCGAAGTCAAACCGCACAGACCTAATAAAAGCCACGCTAACCGCATATCCACCTCCCAAACCGAATTTTTGGCGGCGACGATAATTCCTCCGACTTAAACCGCGATTAATGGCCGTTTGCCAAGCGATCCACTCTAGGCCTGACCGACGCCGTCGCCGGAGCGCGGATGACGCAAAACAAAGTACAGATTACGAAAATAGATCAACAAGCCCATACCCTGCCCGAGAATGAAGACCGGATCCTGCTTATGGATCGAATACACCAGTAAAGTCACGCCGCCAAAAATACTGAAATACCAAAACATGGTTGGTATCACGCTACGCTTTTGCCGTTCGCTGGCCAACCACTGCACCAGAAACCGCGCGGAAAACAGACCCTGTCCCAGAAATCCTACAATCAGCCATAAAGTATCGTTATCCACGCGCCACCTCGCTAACTATTGGCCGACTATAACGACGCTTTAACCACACCACGCCCAACAAATCGACGATACCCGCCGCCAGGCGATCCAAGGTACCGTATTTCGACGTTCCGTGGCTACGCGAGCGATGGTTGACCTTGACCGAAATCACCCGACCGCCGGCCATCCGTATCAAAGCCGGCAAAAACCGATGCATGTGATCGAAATAAGGCAAGACCATAAAGCGGTCGCGCCGGAACAATTTCAGACCGCAACCGGTGTCAGGCGTTTCGTCGTGCAGAATCGCCTGACGAACCGCGTTGGCAAACTTTGATGAAAATCGCCGCCAACCGGTGTCGTTGCGCCGATGCCGAAAACCGGCCAGCATCCACAACTGTTCGTCGTCAGCCGCCTGCTGAGCAGCGGCCAACTGGGGGATGTCGGCGGGATCGTTTTGGCCATCGCCGTCCAACGTGGCTATCCAGGCGTAGCGAGCCGCAACCACGCCGCTATGCACGGCCCGGCTTTGACCGCAACCGCGTTGATGATTCAACACCCTCAAGCCGGGATAACGCGCCATCAGCGCCCGCAAACGCGAGGCGGTGTCGTCGGTACTGCCATCATCGACAAAAATCATTTCGAAGGCGAATCGCCCTTCCAGCGCCTGCTGTATCTCTTCGATCAACGGCCCGACATTGTCGGCTTCGTTGTGAACAGGGACCACCACGGAAATCTCCATAACACCACTTTCTCTACTAAAACAATCGATTATACCAAACCATGCCTACGCCTGACCGGTCTGTTAAAGAGCCTTGATTTCGCCGGCCCGATCGGCATGGCGCACGACCAACCAGTATTCCCGATGGCCTTGCACTAAAAACTCGCCGCCGGGCGGCTGATTTTCCAACGAAACCAAATAACCGTCCGGATGTTCGGCGGCCCAAGCCTTGGCCCGCTCGGCGGGAATGACCGGCAGAGGCCGAGTCAGCTTGCCCAAAAAATTCAACTGACCTTGATAGTTACCGACATACACGCACGGCACCCCGGTATCGGCGAAGTTCTTGACTTGTCGAGCCGTCGGCGACAAGTCGTATGCGGCGCCGTTATCTCGAAAAAAGCAAACGAAACCGACGGCGACGGACAACACCACGGCCGCTGCCGCCGCGAACGGCGACAACCGTTGGCGATGCCAAGTCCACAATCCCAAACCGCCCGCGATCAGTAACACGCTTGCGCCCCAGTCCGCTTGCAAGGCCCGAACCCAGCTCCACTTCGCCAGACCCGGTATCGTCGGCATCGCCAATAAAAAGGCGCCGACCGCTAACAGCAGCCCAGGAATCACCATCTCCGAATACCGCGACCGCACCTGAGCGGATTCGTCCCAAACTCTGGCGGCAAACAGTGCGAACGCCGGCATGGCCGGTAACAAATAGTGGATCTGCTTGCTGGGCACGGCGGAAAACACGACAAACGTCGCGCCAAACCAAATCAGGCAAAACCGCGCCCCGGCATCTTCACCGAGCCGCATCTCGCGCAAATTGCGCCAAAACCGCGGCGCGTAGCCCCACGGCAACAAAAACAGCGGCAGAAATAGCAGATACCAGAACGGCGAGCGAGTATGAATTTTAGTACCGACGGTCCGGTCGGCAGTCTGATGCCAAAGTATTGCGCGGCCGTATTCTTCGCCGCCGGCCTGGGCCGCCGGGATTGCCCAACTCAAAGCCAGCGCCGCGCCGACCAGCACCGCGCCGACCACGCCGACCGACCAAAAGGAATACGCCGGCCGGCGCTGGTCAGCCCAAAAACCCACGGCCACCGCGGTCGGCAATACATGCAGCAACACCACCGGTCCCTTGGCGAGGATACCCAAACCCAAGCCCAAGCCGACCAAGCCCCAGGCTTGCCAACCGCCACCGCGCGCCGCCGCCAACACCCCCAGCAGAACCAGCAGCACGCAGTCGGTCAACAATACGTCGAACATCGTCGAACTGGCGAACAAGGTCCACAACAAGGTCGAGATCAAAATCCAAGGGGCCAAACCGGCGACCCCGCGCCGCTCCGGCCACAACGCTTGCGCCAGTCGCCGCAGCAGCACCAAGTTCGCCAACGCCGCCAACGGCCCGACCAACCGCGGCCACCAATCGTTAACGCCAAACACTGCCCAGCCGGCCTGCATCAGCCAAAACAACAGCGGCGGCTTATGGCTGTAGCTCGCGCCATTCAGGTGCGGCACCAGAAAATCGCCACGCAACCACATTTCCCAAGCCACGCTTAAATAGCGGGTTTCGTCTATTGGAATCGGCGCGCGAAAAAAAACCGTAAAGGTCAGCACTAGCCAGAGCGGATACACGCCCCAGCGAGCGAAAAACAAATGTCGATCAGTCATGTGATTGGAATGAGTTTGAAAATGCCGGCGCTTGGAGAACACGAACCGGCGAGTGGAAATCGGCAGGGAAGCGAATATTGTGCCGCCGAGTCCGACACCGGAAACCGCCGGTCAAACCGAGCCGATACCTTGAAACGCTCCGGTTCAAATCCCCCACCATCCCGGTGGATTTGAACCACGCATCAGTCAATCCGCGACGCGCCAATTCAAGGTTTCACCGGCCCGCAACGGCGTCAATGTGTGCTCGGCTTCGCCGTAGCGTTCAGGCAGCGCCCAAGTCCGCTTCTCCAGCGTGATAGTACCGACGTTACGCGGCAAACCGTAGAAATCGGCGCCGAATTGGCTGGCAAAACCTTCCAGTTTATCCAGTGCCCCGATTTGCTCGAACGCCTCGGCATAAAGCTCCAAAGCCGCATGGGCGCTGTAACAACCCGCGCAACCGCATGGACTTTCCTTGGCGGCGGTCGGATGCGGCGCGCTATCGGTGCCCAGAAAAAACTTGGGATTTCCCGAGCCGGCCGCTTCCAGCAAGGCCTGCCGATGATGCTCCCGCTTTAAAACCGGCAAACAGTAAAAATGCGGACGAATGCCGCCGGCCAAAATTGCGTTACGGTTGTACAGCAAATGCTGCGGGGTAATCGTCGCGCCTACATGGGCCGGCGCTTCACCGACGAACTGAACGGCTTCGCGAGTCGTCAAATGTTCGACAACAATCCGCAAGGACGGAAAGCGGCGCACGATCCCGGTCAACTGGGTATCCAGGAAAATCTTCTCGCGATCGAAAATATCGTACTCCGCGGCGGCGACTTCGCCGTGAACCAACAACGGCACGGCGAACTTTTCCATCGCGTCGAATAATGGATAGGCGGCTTCGATATTCGCCACACCGGCGTCGGAATTGGTGGTCGCCCCGGCCGGATACAATTTGAAGGCGTGGACGTGCTCGCTCTTCGCAACTTTCTCGACTTCGGCGATCGGCGTATTACCAGTCAGATACAAGGTCATCAGCGGCTGAAAGTCGGCGCCGGCCGGCAGAGCCTGCAAAATTTCGTCACGATAGCGCAGCGCCTGCTCGACAGTAACCACCGGCGGCTTCAGATTCGGCATCACGATCGCGCGGGCGAATTGCCGCGCGGTGTGTCCGACGACGGTCCGCAACATCGCACCGCTACGTAGATGCAGATGCCAGTCGTCGGGCCGGGTAATCGTCAATTTGTCCATTTCCAGCGGGATTTCGATTAAAATGGCGGCAATTCTATCACTGCCGACCTTGAAAACTTCAAGAGTCGGCCCTATAGACAACTTGATTTCGATTTTTTGGGAGTAGCTCATGCCTATCTACGAATACCAATGCAATGCTTGCGGTCACGAACATGAAGCCCTGCAGAAACTGGGTGCGGAGCCTTTGGTGATCTGCCCGGCCTGTAACGAAGCCGAGTTGAAAAAGAAAATCTCCGCAGCCGGCTTTCGCCTGAAAGGTGGCGGCTGGTACGAAACCGACTTCAAAAGCGGCAACAAGAAAAACGTCGCCGGCGAAAGTGGCAACTCCTCCAGCAGTAGCAGCTCCGGCGGCTGCGGCGGCAGTTGCGCCTGTCATTAACCCTGTCCAACGTCGCTAGAAAGAACGCGCCGGACGCCGGTCCGCGCCTGGCGCTTTCCGTCCTTATTTTTTGAAATATTCCTTTTCCGATCAACTCGAGAACCATTATGCGTAGCCACAAATGTGGAGAATTGAACACCCAACATCTAGGCCAGACCGTCGCGCTGTGCGGCTGGGTCCATCGCCGCCGCGACCACGGCGGGGTCATTTTCATTGATCTGCGCGACCGCGCCGGTCTGGTGCAAGTGGTGTTCGATCCCGACGCGGCGGAAAGTTTCGCGACCGCCGAACAGGTGCGTAGCGAATATGTGCTGCGCATCGAAGGCGTTGTTCGCGACCGGCCGGCCGGCACGCACAACCCGAACATGGCGACTGGCGAGATCGAAGTCTTGGGCAAGCATATCGAAGTGTTGAACGAGTCGGAAACCCCGCCGTTCCCGCTGGAAAGCGACATCGAGGTCAACGAGGAAACCCGCTTGCGTTTCCGTTACATCGACCTGCGCCGCACCGCGATGTTGGAGAAGATGAAAGTGCGCCGCGACGTCACCCGCAACCTGCGCCAGTATCTGGACGAACACGAGTTCTTCGAAATCGAAACGCCTTATTTGACCAAGGCCACTCCGGAAGGCGCGCGCGACTACATCGTACCTAGCCGGACCCATCAAAACTCGTTCTTTGCGCTGCCGCAATCGCCGCAGCTGTACAAGCAATTGTTGATGATTGCGGGCATGGATCGCTACTACCAAGTAGTCCGCTGCTTCCGCGACGAAGACCTGCGCGCCGATCGCCAACCCGAATTCACCCAATTGGATATCGAAACCTCGTTCATGAACGAGGAAGACATCATGGCGGTAATGGAAGAAATGATCCGCCGCCTGTTCAAGGACATCATCAATGTCGATCTCGGCGACCCGTTCCCGGTAATGACTTACGAGGAAGCGATGCGCCGTTACGGTTCCGACCGTCCAGACCTGCGCATCCCGCTTGAACTGGTCGACATCGCCGACGAAATGAAGAACGTCGAATTCAAGGTGTTTTCCGGTCCGGCCAACGATCCGAACGGCCGTGTCGTGGCGATGAAACTGCCCGAAGGCGGCGAGCTGAGCCGTAGCGTCATTGACGAACTGACCAAGTTCGTCGGCATCTACGGCGCCAAAGGCCTGGCTTACATTAAGGTTAACGACCTGGCGGCGGGTATCGACGGCTTGCAATCGCCTATCGTCAAATTCGCCCCGGCCGACGTTTGGGCTAAAGTGATGGACAAAGTCGGCGCCCAAAACGGCGACTTGATCTTCTTCGGCGCGGACAAGACCGGCATCGTCAACGAAGCGATGGGCGCGTTGCGCGTCAAACTCGGCTTGGATCGCGGTTTGTTGACCGGCCCGTGGAAACCGCTGTGGGTTATCGATTTCCCAATGTTCGCCTGGGACGAGAAGGCCCAACGCTACACCGCCATCCACCATCCGTTCACCGCACCGAAATGCGGCATCGACGAATTGAAAGCCGATCCGGGCGAGGCATTGTCCCGCGCTTACGACTTGGTCCTGAACGGCACCGAAGTCGGCGGGGGGTCGATCCGGATCAACCGCACGGCGATGCAACAAACCGTGTTCGATATTCTGAGCATAGGCCACGAAGAGGCCCGCGAGAAGTTCGGCTTCCTGCTGGATGCGTTGAAATACGGCGCGCCTCCGCACGGCGGCATTGCCTTCGGCTTGGACCGCCTAGTGATGCTGATGACCGGCGCCAGTTCAATCCGCGACGTCATCGCCTTCCCGAAAACTCAAACGGCGGCCTGCCCGCTGTTCAACGCGCCGGCTCAAGTCAGCGAGGAGCAACTCAAGGAGTTGGGCATCCGTTTGCGCAAACCAGCCGGCAAAGACGAAAAAACACAGGAATGACCCACACCAAGGCGGACAGGTTATCGCGCATGCCGGCCGGCCAATACGACCACAAAATTTGCCGGATTTTATTCGGCAAATTTTGCCCAGCTTTTTCGCCGCAATCTTCTAAAAAAGCCCATTGACATCGTTTCGGCGATGTTGCACCCTGAAGACGTTATCTTCGATAACAGGACTCGGGAGCGAGTCCTCCGCCGTTCAAGGATTGCTGTCAAACACTCATCTCCGAGAGGCTTGCCATGAATAAAATCACACCTCGTCTGATCCGCGATTTAAACGAAACCTTGCCGGAAGGCACGGAATGCTATTTGTGCGAAGCGGTTAGAAACGCGCTGTTCAATTACCGCAAGGGCCGAGAACCGTCAAATTACATTGATAAAGAACAAGCCTTGCCGATGCTTGCACAAAGGTTGGGGCGTGGCTTGAAAAATTTCTTTGTCGACGATGTCAGGCAAGCGCTGGACGCCTATGAAGACGCCCGCGTGGGTAGAAAATTCAGCTGGCCGACATAAGTTCCCTGAACGGTGATTTCGAACCGACCGAGAACACCGAGTTACGACGTGCTCCCCCTTCCGGAGAGGGGGACATTTTAATGATCGAGACAACACGGTTTTCAAGCATGCGCCACTGGAAACGCAAGAACTTGGTCGATGGCTTTGCAGTCCGTCAATAACATCAACAACCGATCCAAACCCAAAGCGACCCCGCTACAATCCGGCACCCCCTCTCGAAGCGCTGCCAAAAACCGCTGGTCCTTGTTAACGACGGGCAGCTTGTGACTGGAACGATAAGCGATCTCCCGATCGAAACGCCTCTCCTGCTCGTCGGCATCGGTCAGCTCGTAAAATCCGTTACCGAGTTCGACACCATCGACAAACACTTCGAAGCGCTTGCTAAGCTTCGGGTCCTCCGCATCGATCCTAGCCAGGGACGACTGAATCGCCGGATAGCCGTGAATAAGAAACACCCGCTTGCCTGTCAGCGCCGGCTGAACATAGAGACTGAATATTAAATCCAACCACAACGAATGATCGTCGCCGCACAACTCGCCGGCCTCGCAAGCTCCGTGAGCCGCCGCGAAAGCACGGTAGCCGGACAAGTCGAAAACCAAGGGGTCCAAACCGGTCCGAGCAACAAACACCTCTCGGTAACTCGAGCATTCGACTACCAGATCGGGGCGGACGGCGGAAAACAGCGACAACAAAAGTTCGCCGACCTCGGCCATCAGTTGTTTCATATCGAAACCGACCCGATACCACTCCAATATCGTGAATTCAGGATTGTGATAACGCCCGGCCTCACCATTTCGAAACGCTTTGCAAATTTGATAGATGCAGCCGCTTCCGGCCGCCAACAAGCGCTTCATCGCAAATTCCGGCGACGTTTGCAAAAACAGATCGCGCGATTGTGGAGGGAAATCGAATTGGCTACGAAAGAAATGCAGTTGCGGATCGGTGCCGGTTGCCCCGCATAGCAGCGGCGTTTCCACTTCCAGCACTTGCCGATCCGCGAAAAACCGGCGTATACCGGCCAACATCGCCGCCCTCGCGCGCAACTGTTCGAGAGAGCATGTCGGCCGCCAGATGTTCGACACTATTCCTTGACGCGGGAAACGTATTCGCCGGTGCGGGTGTCGACGCGTATCACCTCGCCGATTTGTACGAACAGAGGTACCCTCACCACCGCACCGGTTTCAAGCGTCGCGGGTTTGCCGCCGCCACCCGAGGTGTCGCCTTTCAAACCGGGGTCGGTTTCGGTAATCGCAAGCTCGACGAAGTTGGGCGGCGTCACCGACAGCGGCGCGTCATTCCACAAGGTCAGGATGCACATATCCTGCTCTTTCAGCCATTTCAACGCTTCACTAACGGCGTTCTTGTCGGCTTGGTATTGCTCGAAGGTATCCGGCACCATGAAATGCCAGAATTCGCCATCGCTATAAAGATATTGCATGTCTTTATCGACGACGTCGGCACTCTCCACGGTATCGCCGGACTTGAAGGTACGCTCGATGACGCGGCCGGTTTTCAGGTTTCTGATCTTAACCCTGTTAAACGCCTGCCCCTTGCCCGGTTTAACAAATTCGTTTTCGATAATCGAACAAGGGTCGTTGTCGAGCATGATCTTCAATCCGCCCCTGAATTCGTTGGTGCTGTAAATCGCCATTTTTTCCTCGTGAAACAAACAATAGTCCGCCGATTATAATGGATTGGAATTTCAATCGGAAACCGGAGCTAAATTGACACCCAAAACCGCCCGTTGGCAACGGTCGCTGGCCGATGCTTTCGACAGCGTCGATGCCTTGTTGACATACCTGGAATTGACTCCGGACGAACTTCCGATACTTCGCGACTACCCAGCCTTCCCACTCAGAGTACCGCGTGGATTCGCCGCCCGCATGGAACCACGCAATCCCAACGATCCGCTGTTGCGTCAAGTTCTTCCGCTTGGCGCCGAATTGCACGCATATCCTGGTTATAGCCGCGATCCGGTCGGCGACTTGCACGCGATCGCCGCTCCCGGCGTCATCCACAAATACGCCGGCAGGGTGTTATTGGTCGCCACCGGCGGTTGCGCGGTACATTGCCGCTATTGCTTCAGGAGAAACTTTCCGTACGCCGAACAGCAGTTGTCGCGGAGCAAATTGGCTCTGGCGCTGGACTATATCGCTGAACGCCCCGATATACACGAAGTTATTTTGAGCGGCGGCGATCCGCTGTTATTGAGCGACGACAAACTTTTCAATTTGCTGACTGCGTTAGCCGGTATCGGTCATATCCGCCGACTTAGAATTCATAGCCGTATCCCGATCGTACTGCCGGAACGCATGACCGATACATTATTGGACTATTTAAGCGGACTGCCCGTTTCTATCGTTTTGGTGGTGCATGCCAACCACGCCAATGAGCTGAGTTCCGACGTTGGAGCGATTTTAAACCGCTGGCGACGGCGCGGCATAACACTGCTAAATCAAAGCGTACTGCTCGCCGGTATAAACGATAATGTCGATGCGCTCTGCAATTTAAGTGAAAAACTATTTGGCTTCGGCATTTTGCCCTATTATTTACATCTGCTGGATAAAGCCGCCGGCGTTGGTCATTTTGAAGTGGCCGAAGACACGGCCAAACAGTTGCTACAACGAATGCAGCGAACCCTGCCGGGTTATCTGGTTCCGAAACTGGTTAAGGAATGCGCCGGCGAACCCAACAAGACCTCGATTCTTTGACAAGCGCGATCCGCTGACAACCTTTTCGGCGAATTACGCGAATTCGAGTCTCGTCAGCGATCAATATCCGCCTCATCCGCACCGATATGCAAGAGCCGTCCGCCAACAATGCCAATCCGATTTCCAGGCTAGCGCTGATAGCAGTCTGCCTGCTGTTGCTAGGCAATATCGCATTGACGTTTCTTCACCACTTGCGGACACCGCACGAACTACCCGTATTCGGCACCGATGTCGCGCTACCCGGCTTGGCGATTCTGCTGCTATTGATCTTGATGCTGAAAGACGACCGACGTCGCGGAATCTCCACCGGTTACGACATTCAGGATGCGTCAAGCCAAACTTTGATTGTTGTCGATACCCACTGCATTATCCGTTCGGTCAACAAAACCGCTGCCACTACGGTCAACTTGCCAGTCGAAGAACTGATTGACCTACCGGTGCACGAACTGTTTCATCCCGCCCAGTTCAGCGAAAACGCCTGTCCCATCTGCCAGCACATCCGGGCTGGCCAGGAAATGCCCGCTACCGATTTCAGATACGCCAACGGCCATTGGCAAGAAATTTCGCTAACTCGACTGCCACGACCGGCGTATCCTCGATTGCTGCAAATCCAGACCGACATTAGCTCTCGCAAACAGGTCGAGGAGCAATTAGCCCTTGTGATTGACGGTGCCGAACTCGGTTATTGGGATTGGGACTACCTGACCGGCAAGCATTCGGTGAACCAACGCTGGCTAGACATGCTGGGCCTGCGCGCCGCCGACCTCGACCATTACATCTCCGACTGGGCAAATCGGCTCCATCCCGACGATCGCGAACGCGTTCATCGCATCATTTCCCAACATATCGAATCTGGCGAACCCTACGTAATCGAATTCCGGATGCAACACCGGCAAGGACACTGGGTTTGGATTCAAGGCGCCGGGGCGGTGGTCGCTCGCGATCCGGCAACCGGCAAACCGACCCGATTGTGCGGCACTCACCAAAACATCAGCGCCCGCAAGCAATCGGAAAGCAGCCTGCAAGCGGCCTACCAAATCATCAGTCACAGCGCGGCGGTGGTGATGAAATGGAATAATGCTGAAGGCATGCCTATCGAATTCGCCACCGAAAACGCTCGCCAATTGTTCGGCTATAGTGCCGAACAATTGGCAACCGGTGACATTTTCTACATGAACTTGATTCACCCAGACGATTTGGACGGTTACATTCGGGAAATTAGCAGCTGCGGCAACGATGCCAATTGCCGGGAAGTGGTCCATCAACCCTACCGGATCATCGCCAAGAACGGCGGCGTCAAATGGGTGCAAGATCGCAAAGTTCTGACCCGCGACGAATTCGGACGCGTCGTCGACTACCAGGGCTTGGTGACCGACGTCACCCAGCAACGCCAGCAAAGCAGCGCGATTCGGAACATCATCACCAAATCCGCGCAGCATGCCGGCGGCTCGATGCTGGATAACCTAGCCCTACTGGCGCTGGAAACCCTGGGCGCCGATTACGCACTGATCGCGGAGCAGTGGGAACTCGGCCGTGCCCGCAGCCTATCGCTGTGCGCTAAGGGTCAAATCGTCGAAAACCTCGAATTGGACCCGCGGGATTTTCCAAGCCCAGACCTTCAAAACGGCACCCCGTGCTGTTACACGCAGGCGGTCGCGGACCGTTTTCCCAAGTCCGAGTGGTTACGCGATCGAGGGATCGTTGGTTATCTAGCGATCCCGTTGCTCGACAACCAGCAACACGGCTTCGGATTCGTGGCGGTCGCCTATTGTCGTCCCATTCCGGACGTAAATCCGGCAAGCGACATATTGACGCTATTCGCGGTACAAATCAGCGCGGAATTGGAGCGTAGCCGGGCAATTGCCGCGCTCAAGGATCAAAAACAGCGCCTCATGGACGCGCAAGCGCTTTCCCACATCGGCGACTGGTGCTGGCATTTGCAGGATCAACACTTTAGCTGGTCGGACGAAATGTATCGGATCACCGGCACCGGCAAGACCGGGTTTATTCCCAACTATGCCAACCTCTGCGAGCAACTGGTACATCCAGACGACCTGAATCTGTTCAAGACGGCAATGGAGCACCCCGAAGCCGAGAACGGCATCGATTTTCGCCACCGCATCGTGCTTGGTGACGGTCAAATTCGCCATGTTCACCAACGAGGGAAGCCGATACTCGCGCCAGATGGCCGCTGTATTGCGATACAGGGTACGATGCAGGACATCACCGATCGACTTCAAACCGAGCAGCGCCTGCTCGAGGCCAAACATCAGGCGGAACAAGCGACCAAGGTCAAATCAGAGTTTCTGGCCAACATGAGCCACGAAATCCGCACCCCGATGAACGCTATCATCGGCTTGGTCGAACTTTGCCTGAACAGCGCCGTGACCGCCAAGCAACGCGATTACCTGGAACGCGTGGAAACCGCGGCGCGCTCTCTTATGACGATCATCGATGACATTTTGGATTTTTCCAAAATGGAAGCCGGGAAGATGCATTTGGAATCGCTGCCGTTTTTATTGGAAGAGATGTTGGACCAAGTGTTTTCGACGATGTCCGAGCTGAGCGCGCGCAAAGGGGTCGACTTGATCCGCCCCAACCTTCAGGGCGCCAGTTACGCGGTCATCGGCGATCCGCAACGGCTCAGGCAAATTTTCATCAATTTGATCGGTAACGCCATCAAATTTACCGATTTCGGCGAAGTGCGAGTCACGCTGACCGAAATCAGCCGTAGCACCCAACACGTCTGCCTGCAATTCAGCATCGTCGACACCGGTATAGGAATGAGCCAGGAGCTACAGTCCAAATTGTTTCAAGCCTTCAGCCAAGGAGATAGCAGCGTCACGCGCCACTACGGCGGCACCGGACTGGGCCTGATCATTTCCAAACAACTGGTCGAACAGATGGGCGGATCGATCAGCGTCAGCAGCCAGGAAAACCTAGGCTCGACTTTTACGTTCACCGTGAACCTGGGTGTCACTAATCTTGCATCGATACGTTTGGCCCAGCACCAACAGCAAAACCCGGTCGATACCAGCAAGCTTCAATACATTCGCGGCGCGCGCATCTTGTTAGTCGAGGACAACGAGGTCAACCGCATCGTCGCGATCGAATTACTAGAACAAGCGCATTTGTGCGTCGATATCGCCGAACACGGCGAAATTGCTCTCGCCAAACTACGTGGGCAAAGCTACGACTGCGTATTGATGGATATTCAAATGCCGGTATTGGACGGCTACGAAACCACCCGTCAGCTGCGCAAGCTGTCCGGCTGCCAAACACTGCCGGTCATCGCGATGACGGCTAATGCAATGAGCGACGACCGCAATAAATGCCTGCAAGCGGATATGGACGATTTCATTAGCAAACCGATCTTGCCCGAAACGCTGTATGCGATGTTAGTAAAGTGGATTCCGCCGCGCCACGACGAGTCGGCCGAGAGTCCCACCGCTTCCGCGGAGGCCTTAATTCCCTATCTTTACGGCATAGACAGTGCAACCGGCCTATTACATACGGCCGGCAACCACGCCGTATACCGAAAAGTTCTGCAAAAATTCGCCGAGAACCATGCCGATACGATGCTGGAAATCGCCCATGCCTTCTCCTCCAACGATTACGACAAGGCCTACCAACTGGTTCACACCCTGAAAGGCTTGGTCGGATCGCTGGGCGCCCTGCAATTACAAAGCCAATTGGTTCGCTTGGAGGAATCGTTGAAAGATCACAAGCTCGATATTGCGCACGTGCCGAATATCGACAGCAATATCGCGACGATTACGCTGGAAATGGCCAAGCTCGTCAACAGCATCAAAATCACGCTCCCCCAGGAAACGTCAATGGAAATAGCGCCTTTGCCGTTGTCGTCGCTGGAAACTCGTCAACAACTGGCAATCCTGATCAATAAGCTTCAAGTGTTCGATTCGGACGCCGATCAGCAACTGGACCATATTTTGGCGCACATTGACGATAGAAACCTAATCTCCGCGCTATTGCCCATTAAAAAACAAATCGCCAATTACCAATTCATCGACGCGGCGCAGGCGATAAACCATCTTCTCGATCACGGGATTTAAGTTCATGGAAAACATCAATCAACACAAGATTCTGGCAGTGGACGATAGCCCGGAAAATCTCGACTTGATAAAGAACATCCTCGAACCGCACTATCAAGTCAAAGTGGCCGTGCGCGGGGATTTGGCGTTACAAATCGCCAATACGCAGGATCTCGACTTGATCTTGCTGGACATCATGCTCGACGACATGGACGGGTATGAAATCTGCAAACGTCTCAAATCGCACGACAAAACCCGCAACATTCCGATTATTTTTTTAACCGCCAAACGATCCGAAGAAGACGAAGTCCACGGTTTTCGGATAGGCGGCAACGACTACATCACCAAACCGTTTTCGCCGTCGATCGTCCTGGCTCGGGTCAAAACTCAAATTCAGTTGAAAACCAAATCCGATTTGCTGGAAAAACTGGCATCCTTGGACGGACTGACGGAAATCCCCAATCGGCGCGCCTTCGATGCCGCGTTGGAACGCCAATGGAATCAAAGCAAACGTAACGGCATGCCATTGTCGTTATTGATCGCCGACATCGACCACTTCAAGCAATTCAACGACTACTACGGCCACCCGCTCGGAGACGACTGCCTTAAAAAAGTATCCGCGTCGTTGCGGACTACAACCCATCGTCCCGAGGATTTGGTGGCCAGACTAGGAGGCGAGGAATTTGCGATTCTCTTACCGAACA
Source organism: Methylomonas sp. LWB (assembly GCF_001856095.1). NCBI lineage: Bacteria > Pseudomonadati > Pseudomonadota > Gammaproteobacteria > Methylococcales > Methylococcaceae > Methylomonas > Methylomonas sp. LWB. The sequence goes on along the minus strand of NZ_MKMC01000006.1, from coordinate 70,788 downwards.
CCGATGCCATCGGAGCGATGATCCGGGCCGATCAGTATCGTCAAGCGGTCGAAAACTTGAAGACCCCGCATATTCTCAACGAACCCTATCGACTGGTAACGATTTCGATCGGCGTCGCCACCCTGCAACCGCACGCGCGCGACGACGTTTCGACATTACTCGGCGCGGCCGACAATGCACTATACCAAGCCAAACACCAAGGCCGTAATCGAGTTTGCGGTCACAATAAACAGACGTTCGACACGCCGAGTGGCGACGCCGACACTTAGTCCCAAATAAAAACGACTATAATCGCGCGGTCGTCTGTCTCCGGTTTCATCATGCACCTCTATCTCGATTTCAACGCTTCGTATTTCGCCGCCTTTGTCATGGGATTGCTCAGCAGCCTGCATTGTATCGGCATGTGTGGCTCGATTATCGGATCGTTGACTTACAGCCTGAAGCCCGAATTACGCAACGACAAACTCAAATTATTTAGCATCGTCCTGAACTACAATCTCGGCCGAGTGTTCAGTTACACCGTGGCGGGCGCTCTGGCCGGCATGCTCGAGACCTTTCTAAGCCTGCCTTTAAGTCAAGGCGATGCTCACCGGGTATTGCAATTGCTGTCGGCGATCATCATGGCCGGCGCCGGTCTGTATATAGCGGGCTGGTTCCCGCGCTTCGCCTATATTGAGAAAATGGGCTCACGTTTCTGGAAACTGATAGAACCCTTCGGCCGCCGTCTGATACCGGTAAAAAACCGTACTCAGGCCTTCCTATTCGGGATGGTCTGGGGGTGGCTACCTTGCGGTTTGATATATACGGCGCTCGCTCTGGCCGCGACGACCGGAAATGTTATCCATAGTTCCTTGACTATGCTCACTTTCGGTCTAGGGACTTTACCTGCGGTGATGGGTGTCGGTATAATGACTACGCTCTTAACAAGGCTTTACAAATCCCGACAATTAAAACATCTCGCGGGCACCTTGTTTATCATCTTCGCTTTGTTGGCGGCCTTCCCCTGGCTTAATCCAATGCGGGTTGAACATATAACGACGTTTTGAGAGGTTAGCAGTGGATAATTTCGATCCTATTATCGGTCAATCTCCGGCTATCGAGGCGCTAATCCGTAGCGCGCGCATCGTTGCGGCAACCGACGTAACCGTTTTGATCAAAGGCGAGACCGGCACAGGCAAGGAAGTACTTGCCACCGCCATCCAAAAAGAAAGCCCTAGAGCCAACAAACCGTTCATCACACTAAACTGCGCGGCATTGCCGGAAGGTTTGGTGGAATCCGAGATCTTCGGACATAAAAAAGGTGCGTTTACCGGCGCGGTGGGCGACAAACAAGGCCTGTTTCAAGCGGCCGACGGCGGCACATTATTTCTTGACGAAATCAACTCATTGCCGTTTTCGATCCAGTCCAAATTGTTGCGTTTCTTGGAATCCGGCGAATGCCTTCCGGTCGGAGGCACTAAACCCTATAAAGTCAACGTCCGTGTCATCGCCGCTTCCAACGCCGATCTGAGCAAACTGATAGATTTCGGCGAATTTCGGCAGGACTTGTATTTCCGCCTGAATGTGGTTCCTCTTGAAATTCCGGCTCTTCATCAACGTACCGACGACATTGAGCTGCTGGCCAATCACTTCTTTACCCATTTCTCGGCGGCCCACAGTCTGGAACCGCCAACTTTCAGCCGGCACGCGTTAAGGACCTTGAAATCCTACAAGTGGCCGGGCAATGTTCGCGAGCTGCGCAATCTGTGCGAGCGCCTCAGCATTTTGTTGTCAGGCAAGGTCATCGAACCTGAAAACCTGCCCCATGAATTCAATCGCGGCCCCGCCAATCCAAGTTCAGCATTTACCTTACCCGAACTTGGCCTGCAATTGGACGCATTGGAAGCGGACATGATCTTACAGGCACTGCGCCGAACCAAGGGCAACCGCAGTAAATCGGCGAGGTTGCTGGGCATCTCTCGCGATACATTACTTTATAGAATTCAAAAACACGGATTGGCAACACATTAAGCGTCTGCCTATATTATCCGACCAACCGACAAGGCCGAACCGCTCAGCGAGCGGCTCGGCCTTTTTCACGCCCTAAGGCAAAATGCCGCACGACGTTTGACTTAAAGCTTGCGCACCCATTGAACAGTGACGTTATCGCTGTGGCCTTGCGCGCGCAACACCGCCATTTTCGCCATTTTCCTAAGCTCTGCTTTTCCGCTGTCCGGTTGCGATAATGTCAGCATCTCTTGCTCCTTGACGAACTCCCAAAACCCGTCGCTGCACAATACGAACGTCTCCCCTTCCAACATCGGCGGGCAACGCACTACGTCAACCTGAGCCGGCATCAACACATTGATACTGCGGGTCAATTTATGCTGATCGGGATGCGCGCCCATTTCCCACTCGCTAATTCTGCCCTCGTCATACAATTGCTGCGGCACCGAATGATCCTTGGTGCGCCAAAGCACCCGCTCGGGATTGATCCGGTAAATTCGCGAATCCCCGCAATGCGCGGTGATGGCCTGACGCGGATCCAGATACAAAATGGCACAGGTGGTATGGGCGTTGCTGCCGTCGGGATCGCCGGCGAACAACTCGCGCATTTTACCTATCGTGTCGGCAATCCAAGCCTGCACGGCCGATTCGCCGCGCAGATGAATCTGCGGCTGGTATTTGTCGGCCAACGCCACCAGTAAACGGCAAAAAAACTGCGACGCCTTTTCACCGGCATGGTGCCCCCCTAGGCCGTCGGCCACCACGAAAACCGCATAGTCGGCGCACACCCGGTGCGCCATGCAATCCTGATTGACGTCGCGATTGCCTATCGCGGTCAATTGATAAAACTCCAGCTCTGTCAACATCGGGCTAAACTTGGGCGCGCGCCTCACGCATAACCCGCTTCATGTCGCCGACCGCTTGCGCCAATCCGCCAAACAACGCTTGGGCGATCAACGCATGACCGATATTCAACTCGACTATGGTTGGAATTCGACAAATCGCCTCAACGTTGTTCAAGGTCAACCCGTGGCCGGCATTGACTTGCAAGCCCTCACGATAGGCGTACTCCGCCGCGACCTTTATGCGCTCCAATTCCGCCAGCCGACTATCTCGACTGTCGGCATCGGCGTAACGACCGGTATGCAATTCGACAACCGGCGCGCCCGCCTGCACAGCCGCATCGATCTGCGCCAGCTCGGGATCGATGAATAGCGAGACTTCCACGCCGACGTCGGCCAAGCGCCTACACGCCCCTCGCATCCGCGCCAAGGCTCCCGCGACATCCAGACCGCCTTCGGTCGTCAATTCCTCACGGCGCTCCGGTACCAAACAACACGCTTGCGGCCGCACCCGGCAAGCGAGATCCAACATCGCATCCGTGACCGCCATCTCCAGATTCAACTTGGTCTGCAACACCTGCTTCAGCAAATCGATATCTCTATCCTGAATATGGCGTCTATCCTCGCGCAAATGAGCGGTAATTCCGTCGGCTCCGGCCTGCTCGGCCATCAAGGCCGCATGCACGGGATCGGGATATCGGGTACCGCGGGCTTGACGCACCGTGGCGACGTGATCGATATTGACACCCAGTAGTATCGGTTGCTTAGTCATTCGCTGCAATTACCCATCCTATCGTGAATTTATTCATAGATGTTTCAACATCGTCGCCAGCACTTCGCGACTCTTCAACGGCCGCCCTCGCAGATGACCGTCCAGAAGCTGGCGCAATATCACCTTGGCTTCGGCGGCAATGCCGTCCTGAAGCCGATCTCGCTTGGCCAAGGCCAGCAAGGTTGTCCCGCTCGCTCGGCCACCGGCATCAAGTACCCAGCCCTGATCGGCGCGATAGTCGTAGCGCTCGCGCGGCGAAATCGGCGCACGATCCGCCGCGACCGCCAACTCAACCTCGTACCCCGCCTCCCTGAGCAAATCCAATTCGAAATAACGCAAGGTTTGCTCGATACCGACACCCAAGGTCAAATCTCGCAATGCTGCCCGGTAAACCGCAAACAATGCCGGGTGCGGGTCGTGGCGATGTAAAAACAATTGGACCAGTTCGTTCACATAAAAGCCGCAATACAACGCCAAGCGCTCGAGGGGATACTGGCGGACAAACTCGCTACCCACCAGAGTCTTCAATTCACCGCGATCGGAAAACGACAATTTCAACGCTGTGAACGGTAGCAAAAGCCCGGCTGATTTGGATTTTTGCTTGCGTACGCCTTTCGCCAACATCGACACGATGCCATAGTCCCGGGTGAAAACCTCGAGCAGTAGACTGGTTTCACGATACGGCCGGTGTTGCAGGATATAAGCCGGCTGCAAATAAACCGTCGAGTCGGACATCACTCCGCGCTGTCGAGAAATCCCAAACTTTGCAAGGCGCGTTCGTTGTCCGACCAGCCTTTTTTGACTTTGACCCAAAGCTGCAAAAACACTTTTTGGTCTATCAGTTTTTCGATGTCCACTCTCGCTTCGGTACCGATTTTTTTCAGGTTTTCGCCCTGTTTACCGATAACGATGCTTTTTTGACTGCTACGCTCAACCCAAATATTGGCGTAAATCTTCGTCAGACTGGGATGTTCTTCGTATAACTCGATTTCAACGGTCAATGCATACGGCAATTCGTCACCCAATCGGCGCGTCAATTTCTCGCGGATGATCTCGGCGGCAAAAAAGCGTTCCGAGCGGTCTGTAATTTGATCTTCCGGAAAGATCGGCTCGGCCTCCGGCAACAAAGCCATAATTTGGCGCTCCAGTTCTTCGAGATTGGTGCTTTTCAACGCCGATACCGGCACAATGTGCTTGAACGGAAACTTTTTGGCCGCCTCGTCAAAGAAGGCCAGCGCGGCCTGCTTGTCCTTCACCTTGTCGATCTTATTCACGACCAAAATCACCGGTAAACCGGCCTGCTCCAGCTTTCTGAAGATTTGTTCGTCGTATTCGTGCCAATACAAACCGTCCAACAGCCATAACACCAAATCGACACCCAGCAAGGAGCTGTCGGCGGTTTTATTCAAATAGCGGTTCAGCACTTTTTTTTCATCACGGTGCATACCGGGCGTATCGACGAAAATAGCCTGCCCGGCACCGGTGGTCTTGATGCCGAGGATACGATGACGCGTGGTTTGAGGTTTACGGGAGGTGATGCTGAGCTTTTGTCCCAGCAAGTGATTCATTAACGTGGATTTGCCGACATTCGGCCTACCGATTAACGCAACATGTCCGCAGTTCATTGATCCGTATTCAAAAGTAAATTCAACATTTTCTCGGCTGCGGCCTGTTCGGCTTTCTTACGGGAAATACCGCTAGCCTGGGAAACCTGATCGGTGACGGCTACTTTACACCTGACCTCGAAGGTTTGCGCGTGGTCGACACCCGACATCGCGACCAATTCGTAAATCGGCAAGGGTTTGCGTTTAGCTTGCATCAACTCCTGCAAACGGGTTTTAGGATCCTTGACCCAATCGTCGGCTTTCAGCTCGGCCAATTTGTCGGCGAACAAGCCCAATATCCAGGTCCGGCAAGCCTCGACGCCCTGATCCTCGACCAAAGCACCCATAATCGCTTCCAGCGCATCGGACAGTATCGAATCGCGGCGAAAACCGCCGCTTTTCAGTTCGCCGGACCCCAGTATCAAGTACTCGCCCAGATTATGCTCACGCGCCAATTCGGCCAGTGAATTCTGATTGACCAGGCTCGCACGCAAGCGGCTCAATACGCCTTCGCCGGCCTCGGGAAACGATTCGTACAACTTTTGCGCGATGACAAAACCGAGCACCGAGTCGCCCAAGTATTCCAGACGCTCGTTATTCTTGGCACCGACACTGCGATGCGTCAGGGCCACGGCCAGCAATCCGGGATTTTGGAAGGTCAATCCCAATTTTTTCGCGAGTATTTCCGGCTTTTTTATCACTTGTTCCCGGCTTCGAATCCTTCGTGAAACTCCACCAGCACGCTTAAGTTCCCAAAGATGGGTTCCACTCGCTCGTAATCGATCTCGACGCTGACGTAACCGGGTTGGGCAACAATCTTGACATCTTCCGGCTTAACGTATTCCACGTAGTTCAAGTCGAAACGTTTTTCCAAACTGGACTTGATCTCGGCTTTGGACTTGCTGGCGATATCGGTGGTCGCTTCCACTGCCTTCAAGGCGTTCATCACCCGACTATGATTGATATAAATTGGCGCGATCTTCAACACCAATAGCGTAAAGAATGCGATCAGCCCGAGAATAAAAACGATGGAAATAAACGTCAGCCCGCGCTGATGCTTGATCGATGTCGGCATAGGATGTCCCCAAACGAGTTAAATAGGAATCGACCGCCGGTCGGCTTAGCGTAGCCTAGTGCCGAGTCGATCGAAAGCAATGCCCTTATTTTCCCAATCCCAATTCATCCAGATAAAAAACGCCTTGCCGACCAAGTTAGCTTCAGGCACAAACCCCCAATAGCGGCTGTCGTTACTGTTGTCGCGATTGTCGCCCATTACAAAATAGTGACCTTCGGGCACGACGAATACGTCTTGTACCGTCGACACGCCGCGGCTGATCAAAATCGAGTGTTCGACGCCCATTAAATCTTCTTCCAGACGCTCGGCTCCACTCATGCCGACACCTTGACCGACGCCCTGATAACGCCCCAGCGAGACTTGTTTGATCGGCTGGCCGTTCACGTAAATCACTTTTTCGAAATAACCGATGCGGTCCCCCGGCAAGCCGATCACGCGCTTGATGTAATCGACCGACGGTTGTTTCGGGAAGCGGAACACCACAATATCCCCGCGCTTTGGCTCGTTCATTTCGATGATTTTTTTATTAATCACCGGTAAGCGCACGCCGTAGGTAAATTTGTTGACCAAAATGAAATCGCCGACCAGCAGCGTCGGCATCATCGAGCCGGACGGAATCCGGAACGGCTCGAACAAAAACGAACGCAGCAGCAACACGATCAACACAACCGGGAAAAACGAGCGGGCGTATTCCACCAACACCGGTTCTTTCTCGACCGGATAGGGCTGTTGAGTCTGGCGCAGATACAACCAATATCCGCCCCAAATCACGCCGGTAACGAAGGTTGCCGCCACCAGAAAAAAGGAAAAATCGTAATCCATGCTAATAAACCGTCACTATTCTTTGTTGACCTGCAACACCGCCAGGAAGGCTTCCTGCGGAATTTCGATACTACCCACTTGCTTCATCCGCTTTTTGCCGGCCTTTTGTTTTTCCAACAGCTTTTTCTTACGGGTGATGTCGCCGCCGTAGCATTTGGCGGTCACGTTCTTCCGCATCGCCTTGACCGTGGAGCGGGCGATGATTTTGGAACCGATCGCGGCTTGGATCGCCACTTCGTACATCTGGCGCGGAATCAGGTCTTTCATTTTCTCGACCAGATCGCGGCCACGATTCTGAGCCTGATCGCGATGCACGATAATCGACAAGGCATCGACCTTGTCGGCGTTAATCAACACATCCAGTTTCACCAGAGGCGCCGGCTCGAAACGGACAAACTCGTAATCGAACGAGGCGTAGCCGCGACTGACCGACTTCAGACGATCGAAGAAATCCAGTACCACTTCGCTCATCGGCAGTTCGTAGTTCAAACTCACCTGACCGCCGACGTATTGCATATTTTTTTGTACGCCGCGCTTTTCGATACACAGATTGATCACGCTGCCCAGATAGGCTTGCGGCACCAGAATGTTCGCCAAAATAATCGGTTCTCGCACTTCGGTAATGGTGCCTGGATCCGGCAACTTGGCAGGATTATCCACCATCAACACTTCGCCGTTATGCGTCTCGACTTCGTAAACCACCGTCGGCGCGGTCGTGATCAAATCGATATCGTACTCGCGCTCCAAGCGCTCCTGAACGATTTCCATATGCAGCATGCCCAGGAAACCGCAGCGAAAACCGAAACCCAAGGCTTGCGAGGTCTCCGGCTCGAAATTCAACGCCGAATCGTTAAGACGCAACTTGTCCAGCGCCTCCCGCATCGCGCCGAAATCGTCGGAACTGACCGGATACAAACCGGCGAATACCCTAGGCTGAACTTTTTCGAAACCGGGCAAGGCTTCCGCGGCCGGATTGTCGGCGCCGGTAATCGTGTCGCCGACCGGCGCTCCGAAGATATCCTTAATCCCGGCAACGACGAAACCGACCTCGCCAGTCCCCAAATCCTGCTTTTCCAGTTGTTTGGGGGTAAACACACCCAGTTTTTCCGCCAGATAGGACTTGCCGGTCGACATCACCGTGATCTTTTGCTTGCGGCGCAGGCTGCCGTTGACGATGCGCACCAGCGACACCACCCCCAAATAGTTGTCGAACCAGGAGTCGATGATCAAGGCCTGTAACGGCCCTGCTTCGTTGCCGCTGGGCGGAGGAATCTTTTGAATCAACTGCTCCAGCACCGACTCGACATTCAAACCGGTTTTGGCGCTGATCCGGCAAGCCTCGTCGGCTGGAATACCGATTACGTCCTCGATCTCGGTCATCACCCGCTCGGGTTCCGCCGACGGCAAATCGATTTTGTTCAACACCGGCACGACTTCCAGACCTTGCTCGATCGCGGTATAGCAATTGGCGACGCTTTGCGCTTCGACACCCTGCGCGGCATCCACCACCAACAGCGCGCCTTCGCAGGCCGCCAGCGAGCGGGAAACCTCGTAGGAAAAATCCACGTGGCCGGGCGTATCGATGAAATTCAGTTGATAGGTTTCGCCGTCGCCGGCTTGATAATCCAATGTGACGCTTTGCGCCTTGATCGTGATGCCGCGTTCGCGTTCCAGATCCATCGAATCGAGCACCTGCGACTCCATCTCCCGGTCGCTCAACCCGCCGCAAATCTGGATGAAGCGATCCGCCAACGTCGATTTACCGTGATCGATATGGGCGATGATGGAGAAATTTCGAATATGTTTCTGGTCCACTGAGTCAGGTGATTTCGTTTGAGTTATTTCGGTTAAAGAGCAGACCGCCGTCGCGGCGAGGGCGGAGCGTTCAGGAAGCCTTAATCATCAGTTGTCGGAAATGATCGACGGTTTCGGCGGTCAGCGGTTGGCGCTGATTATCCCAAACCACGCCGTCCAATTCTTCGGCCAAGGTGTCCATGGTTTCCATGAAGTCGTCGAAAACCGCCAACGGTGCCTCGACCTCGCGCGGCTGCATGAAGAACACAATACCGGGACAATAAAAGTTTTCCAGATCGTCGTCGGGGAAGGTACCGGGATCGACCATGCTGGCCACCGCGAAATCCACCATCCGGTTCTTATCGACGCGCTCGAAAACCTTAACGCTGCCGTATTTCAAACCGACGCGTTCGAAAGCCTCGAACAAGTCCTCTCCCTTGAAACCCTCGTCGGCGCGGGCAACGATGCTGAATTCGATCAGCGCCGGCAACTCGGAACGCTTTACGCTAGGTTGCGGTTTTACGCTCGCGCTCGGCTCCGGCCGCGACGGCGTGCTCTGCTTGGGCGTCGGCTGAATCGCCCTATCGTCGAGCAAGGCATCGCCATCCACCAGATCTTCGCCGACCCGGAACAAATCCATTTCGTCTTCATCGGCTTCGACCTCGAATTCGTCGTCTCTTTCGTCGTAGCGATCGTCGTCGTAATAATCGTCGGCCGCGCGTTTGTCGCGCAAACCCTTGACGAAATGCCACAACACCATGCCGATCATCACCAGCACGCCGATCAAAATAATCACGACTCTGAGTAGTTCTTTATCCATTAGCTTTCCGCCATGCTTACCGCTTCATCGATATCTACAGCCACTAAACGGGACACGCCCGGTTCCTTCATGGTAACACCTGCCAGATGTTTTGCAATTTCCATCGTGACTTTGTTGTGTGAAATGTACAAGAATTGGACGGTAGACGACATGTCCTCGACCATCTTGGAAAAGCGCACCACGTTGGCGTCGTCTAGCGGTGCATCGACTTCGTCCAGCAAGCAAAACGGCGCCGGATTCAGGTCGAAAATCGAAAACACCAGCGCGACGGCGGTCAGCGCCTTCTCGCCGCCGGACAACAAATGTATCGAGCTGTTGCGCTTGCCGGGCGGCCGGGCAATGATGTTGACACCGGCCTCCAGTACGTCGTCCTCGGTCAATTCCAGATAAGCCTGGCCGCCGCCGAACAGGCGCGGAAACTTTTCCTTCAGTCCGTCGTTGATTTTGTCGAAGGTTTCCTTGAAACGCTGCCGACTTTCGCGATCTATCTTGCTGATGGCCTGGTCCAGCGTGTTCAAGGCGTCGACCAAGTCGTCGTGCTGCTCATTCAAAAACTTCATCCGTTCGGATTGGGTTTTATATTCCTCGATCGCAGTCAGATTAATCGAACCCAAGCGCTCGATTTGCTCGGCCAGATCGTCCACCTGGCGCTTCCACTGACTCTCGCTGGCGCCGTCCGACAAAGCGCTCAAAATAACTTCCGGGTCGGCATCGACTTCGGCCAATTGTTCGGCGACGGTCTGTTGCCTGACCTTGCTGTCCTGCCGCTCGAAGCGCACCTTGTCCAAGGCTTCTTTCTGCTTTTCGAGCTCGCGTTGGTTGCGGGAATATTGCTCGGCCAACTCGCTGACAGTTTGTTCGCTGGCTTGTTGAGCCCTGCGTTCCGATTGCAACAGATCTTCGATCTCGTGTTTACGCTCCAGCAATTCCTCGAGCTGCATTTTCTCGTCGTCCATCGGCGCCAGCGCGAACTGCAACTTGTTTTCCAGTTCGGCGATGCGGTCGGCGGCTTGCCGATGCTGAGACTGTAAACGCTCGATTTGCTTGACGGTCAGCACTTCGGACGACTTCATCGACTCGATCTGCGCATGCAGGCGCTGTAAATGATGCCGGGCCTCGCCGACCGAGGCGTCGGTATTTTGTTGTTGAGCCTGAATTTGCCGGTTCAACTCTTCCAGTTGCGCTTTCTTCTCGCCCAAATCGCCCAGTGCCTGCTCGGCATCCTGTTTAATCAGCTCCGCTTCGGAAATACTTTCGACAATTTCGCCTAGATGCCCGCTCAGCTCTTCGATTTCGTGATCGAGCTGGGCGGCGCGGCGTTGCTGCTGTTCCAGACGAGCCGATTGGGCGCTGAATTCGGCGCTCTTGGCCGAATGTTCCGCACCCAGCAGTTTATCTTTTTGTTGATATTGTTCGCGATGGCTCTCGGCGGCCTTCAATGCTTGCTCGCAGTGTTCCAATTGCTGCTCATCCTCGGCAATCGCCATCTGCAATTCGCCCTGGCGCAGCTTCAGTTCGCGCAACTCTTTTTCGCGATGCAGCACACCGGCCTTGCTGTCGCTACCGCGACTGATTTTGATCCAGTCCCGGCCCAGCCAAGTGCCGTCCGCCAACACTACCGACTCGTGCGGCTGCAAGGCCATTTGGCGAGCTTGCGTCATCGAATCGGCACAGTAGATGCCGCTCAACAAACTATCGAGGCACCAACGGCTGTTTACCTTGCCGGCCAACGCGTTTAAAGCGGCGACCGACGGCTCGGTGTGAGTTTCGAACACGATCAGCGACTGCTTGCTCAATTCCTGCAACTCGCTAAGAATCGTTTCGGTACTATCGACGCAAATCGCTTCCAGATAACTGCCCAACACCGTTTCGACCGCAGTTTCCCAGCCCTCATCGGCCTCAAGAAACTCGGCCAGCCGCGGTTGTTGCTCCAATCCGACCTGTTCCAGCCAAGCCGACAAGTCTTTTTTGTCCTTGCCCATGGCGTGTTGCTGCAGCAATTCCAACGAGCTGATCTTGCCGTTGACTTTCTGCAGCTCGGCACGATTGGTGTGCAAGCTATCGTGTAATTGCTTAATCTCCGGGCGCAGTTCGGCGATGCGCTGCAACACCGCTTCCAGTTGCCGCTGTAACTGTTCGCGTTCGGTCTCTATCAGTTCGATACTGCTATCCAGCGTATCCAAAGCCAGTTGCAACTGGGTATCGGCCAACTCACCGCGCTCGCCGCGCAACTTATCCAATCGCGCCTGCAACTGACGATTCTGATTTTCCAACTGGACTAATTTGGTCCGCTGGACTTCGGCCTGCTCGCGATAACCGGCGTTCTCGGCCAAGAACTCTTCCCAACGCAACTGCCATTGTTGTTTTTGCAGATGCGCGTCCTGCTGGATGCCGAGCAAGTCTTCCTCACGCTCCTTGGCGACGATCATCGTCTCCTCGGCTTCCAGCAAGGTCTGGCGGATTTCTTCCAGTTGTTGCCTATCCTGCTCGCATTCGATATTGGCGTGTTCGGCTTGCTGCTTCAAACGCTCGATTTCGATCAAGGTTTCTTCGTGGCTTTTTTGATTGTGCTTGATCGCCTGTTCCAGCCGGCTGACTTCGGCGACGACGGCGGTATATTCGGCCTGAGTGCTATCCAGATGTTGTTGCAGGGCTTTTTGCTCGCCGCGCTTCAGCTCCATCGCCTTTTCAGTGTCGCGCAGCAACACGAACAAGCGGTTATGCTCCTCGGCGATCGTCTGTAGCTTGGCTTCGAGTTGCTGGGCGTTGCGCTGAAAGCTTTGCCAACGCATCGCCAGCAATTCCTGCTTGAAGCGGCGCTCCTGCTTTTTGAGTTCGGTGTATTTTTCGGCCTTTTCCGCCTGCTTGGCCAAGTTCTTAATTTGCTTGTCGACCTCGTCGCGTAGGTCGTTCAACCGCTCCAGATTCTCGCGGGTATGGCGCATCCGGGTTTCGGTTTCCGAACGCCTTTCCTTATATTTGGAAACGCCGGCGGCTTCCTCGATATGCAGCTTCAGATCTTCCGGCTTGGCTTCCACCATCCGCGAGATCGTGCCTTGCTCGATGATGGCATAGCTGCGCGAACCCAGGCCGGTGCCCAAAAACAAGTCGGTGATGTCCTTGCGCCGGCATTTGCTGCCATTGAGCATGAATTGCGACTGGCCGTCGCGGCTGACCTGACGCTTGATCGAAATCGTCGCGTATTGCGCATACTCGCCGCCGGCCTTGCCTTCGGCATTGTCGAACACCAGTTCCACCGACGCCATGCTCACCGGCTTGCGCCCGGACGAACCGTTGAAAATCACGTCGGCCATATTGCCGCCGCGCAGATGCTTGGCCGAACTCTCGCCCATCACCCAACGCACCGCGTCGATGATGTTGGACTTGCCACAGCCGTTAGGCCCGACGATCGCGGTCAGGTTGCCCTGAATCGGAATCGTGGTCGGATCGACAAAGGACTTAAAGCCCGCGAGTTTGATTTTTTCCAGCTTCATGACTGGGATTTAGAGGTCCGGCGACAATGACAAAGCCGGATATTATCGTCGAAATGGCGGCGACATGGGAATCCGATTTCAGTCGCCGAACTTCTGCAAAATGTGTGCGGGCAATGTCGCTAGATAAACCTGCCCAAGGCATGCCGGCAATGTCGCCGGCATGCCCGAGCGCGCTTGGCAATCAAATCGGCGATCAAAACCGCTGAAAGTGCTTTCGAAGCCGCGCGCCGCTCAATCTGGAACATTTACAACGCAAACAGCTCGCGCAACAATTTCAGTAATTTCGGGCCGACGCCCTTGACATTGGAGAGGTCGTCGAACGAGGCGAACGGTTGCGCAGCGACAATATTTTCGACGGTCTTTTTCGGCACACCCTTTAGCGCGCCCAATTCGTCCAGGGTTGCTTGGTTGATCGACGCTCTCGACGCCTGCTCCGCGCCGGCAATCGCTACCGGCTCGACTGGCGTGACTGGCGATTTTTTGGTGTCGCCGAACTGAACATTGATGACATTGTCCGACTCTTTGCGAACCGCGACCGGTTTCGGCGCCACAGTGTAAGGGACCGCGAAATTGATGCAATCCCGAGTTTCGTAAGCCACTCCGTTCCATTCCCGCAACATGAGACTCAAATGCCAGCGACCGACCGGCGGCTCGCAAAATTCGGTTTCCAGACTCAGCTCGCGCAAACCTTGCCGACCGGCCAATTCGCCGACCCGGATGCCGGCCACCGCGTAACCGTCGAAATGCCCGCCTTGATAGGCTTGATTGAGCGCCCATAACTCCAACGCCAAGGTACCGCTGATATTGTCCGCGCCGCGCCGGTTGGCAATTTCACCGACATTCAACCGAATCCGCCCATTTTGAACGTCGTAACCGCAATTGCCCAGTAACAACAGTTCGGCGGCCGCCGGTTTGAACGCCTGGGCTTGCACGAAGTAGTCGTTCTCGATAAAGCGTCCCGATTGGTTATCGCTGGCTTCGGCATGCTTGTACTCGATGAAACTCACTTCGATGACATTGTTCGAAGCTTGCCGGACGGCGGTTTTAACCGGACTGTACGGTGCCGCGAAATTGACGAAATCGCGCGTCTCGTAAGCCATGCCATTCCACTCGCGCAACATCAGCGTCAGTTGCCAGTATCCTTCGCCGGGCTCTTGGAACGCCAGATCCCACGAAGCAGGCCCAATCGCATGTTGACCATGCAATTCGCCGATAACGACGCCAGCCAACGGAATGCCGCTGAAACCGCCGCCCTGATACGCTTGATTCAGCGCCCAGAGTTCCACCGAAAGCGTGCCGCTTAGATTCCCGAACGACCGGTGGTTGGCAATTTCACCAATATTCAGCGTAATACGGTCGCCTAGAATGGAATAACCATTAATACCGCTTAACCGCAACTCTGGAATATCGGTATCAAAAACAGGGTTTTGTAATGCATACATAGATTATGACTCAGTGATTAAGGAAGGAAAATTATATATCAAGCCTAGAATATACCGCCATTATTTCCAACCTTTTACTGCTTATAAAACAGCCGCTTAAGCACCAACTAGGTGCAATTAAGCTGAATTTAACGCTCTATTTTGGTGAATACCGCAAAACTCAAACCCCGCCAATTCGAATATACTGGATCCGGAACGAGCGCACAGGCTTTTAAGAGAACACAAAACTCGCAAAGCGTCGATACGAACGTAGGTCAGCCGACCTCGGCGCATCGGTCGCCCGGCCAAATCGCGTGCTTCATGCGCGACCCTCAAATGCGCCCCGGCTACGGACGTAAACGATAATCCCGGCATGGATGGCAACGGCAACCGCGATGCCGGTCGCGTGCGCCACAAATCCCGCGACCCCGGCCATATGAAACTGCCAAATACTGTAAGCACCTACCGGCAAGAACAGCCCCGCACCGGTCGCAAGTCCGGGGTTGTAGCCTTTGAAGACCAGGGCGTGACCGATATGAACCAAACCGTTAACAACGGCCAGATACACTGCAATCAAACCCAGACCCGGCTCGCGGAGCGCCGCCAAATAGGTGGCAATGACGATGACGCCCCAAACGCCGGGGACATTGATGATAAACACGGCCAACGACGACAGCACGGGCTTGCCGCCGCCGACGGTCCGGTTGAAAAAAGTTCGGAAGCGGTCTTGATCGTGTTCCTCGTACTGATGCAGCATATACATCGGCAGATGCAGAAACGTCAGCGCGAGCGGCATCGACCACCCCGCGGTCAACAACGGGAATAACATCAATAATAATAACCCGGCCAACGCGCCGCCATAAACCCAATGCGTTATCAAGCGCTCGAACATGAAATGTTTCCGACAGTCGATTAGAAGTCGTTAACTCTAGTCCAATTCGAAAGTTTCAGCGCCGACAAACGGCCGATTTCCGCGTTGGAATCGCCAAGTAAACAACGCAGCTCCCCCCCCCCGACTGGTCGTATCCTTGGAAGACCGCAACAAAATAAATAGCGAATAGCGTGACAAATGTGGAAAGTGATCAGCGAACAGGAACCCATCCCACCCGAACCGGACAAACTGGATCGAAAGTTCGCGCAACGCCCTTCGCTGAAACGGTTTCGAGACCTCTTGCTCCCAGTTTAATTCGCCATGCATCGCTTCATGACGATCGACCCTAAATTGCAGTGTCGGCAAAATCCAAGCGAAACCCTGGGTTTTCCTTGACGAAAACGACCAAAGACAGTAGCTTATCCAACCTTTTTTGTAAATCCGTATCCGTGCGATCCGTATTGTTTTCGAGGGCTTAAAATTGGAACTCAGTGGCGGGCAAATTCTTGTCCAATGTCTTAAAGATGAAGGTGTCGAATTCGTATTTGGCTATCCGGGTGGCTCTGTATTGCACATCTACGATGCCATATTCCATCAAGACGACGTGAAGCACATCCTGGTCCGGCACGAACAAGCCGCGGCCCACTCGGCGGACGCCTACGCCCGCGCCACCGGCAAGCCCGGCGTGGTGCTGGTGACTTCCGGCCCCGGCGCCACCAACGCCGTCACCGGCATCGCCACGGCGTATATGGATTCGATTCCGATGGTGATTATTTCCGGACAAGTGCCGTCGCCGGTGATCGGCAGCGACGCGTTCCAGGAAGTCGATACGGTCGGCATCACCCGCCCCTGCGTCAAGCACAACTTTTTGGTCAAGGACGTCAACGATCTCGCCGAGACCATGAAAAAAGCCTTTTACGTGGCAACGACCGGCCGCCCCGGCCCGGTATTGGTCGACGTGCCGAAGGACATCACCGACCCGAACATCAAGGTACCTTATAAGTACCCGAAAAAAATCGTGATGCGCTCCTACAACCCGGTGGTGACCGGCCACAAGGGCCAGATTAAGCGGGCCGTCGATATGCTGCTGGCCGCGCAACGCCCGATCATTTATTCGGGCGGCGGCGTAATCCTGGGCGAGGGCCATCAAGAATTGACCGAGCTGACTCAATTGCTGGGCTTCCCGATCACCAACACCTTGATGGGTCTGGGCGCTTATCCGGCTACCGACAAGCAATTCGTCGGCATGCTGGGCATGCACGGGACTTACGAAGCCAATATGGCGATGCACGAAAGCGACGTGATCCTGGCGGTCGGCGCGCGCTTCGACGACCGGGTTACCGGCAAGTTGACCGAGTTCTGCCCGTACGCCAAGATCATTCATATCGATGTCGATCCGGCCTCGATTTCCAAGACCGTGAAAGTGGACGTGCCGATCGTCGGCGAAGTTAAACCGGTGCTGAAGCAAATGCTCGAGTTGATCCGCGACAGCAAGGACAAACCGTCAAAGGCCTCTCTGGAAAACTGGTGGAAGCTGATCGACAGTTGGCGCGGCGTACGCTGCCTGGAATACGACCGGGAAAGCCGGATCATCAAGCCGCAATACGTGGTCGAGCAGTTGTACGAAGTCACCAACGGCGAGGCCTTCGTGACCTCGGACGTCGGCCAACATCAAATGTACGCGGCGCAGTATTACCATTTCGACAAACCGCGGCGCTGGATCAACTCCGGCGGCCTGGGTACGATGGGCTTCGGCTTGCCGGCCGCGATCGGCGTGAAGCTGGCATTTCCGGAAGCGGACGTGGCCTGTATCACCGGCGAAGCCAGCATTCAGATGTGCATACAGGAGCTTTCGACCGCGTTGCAATACAACACGCCGGTCAAGATCGTTAATCTGAATAACCGTTACATGGGCATGGTCCGGCAATGGCAGGAGTTTTCCTACCAAAGCCGCTACTCGCACTCCTACATGGACACGATTCCGGACTTCGTCAAACTCGCCGAAGCCTACGGCCATGTCGGCATGCGCATCGAGAAACCGGAAGAAGTGCGCGACGCGCTGAAACAAGCCTTTGAAATGAAGGACAGAACCGTGTTCCTGGATTTCATTACCGATAGAACCGAGAACGTATATCCGATGATAGAAGCAGGCAAGGCCCACCACGACATGAAATTGCGCGTCGCGCCCGGCACTCCGGTCGACAGGGAGTTATCGTGATGCGGCACATTATTTCCATCCTGATCGAGAACGAAGCCGGCGCGCTATCGCGCGTCGCCGGCCTGTTCTCGGCGCGCGGCTACAATATCGAATCGTTGACCGTGGCGCCGACCGAAGATCCCAGCCTGTCGCGGATGACGCTGGTCACCAGCGGCAGCGACGAAATCATCGAGCAGATCACCAAGCAATTGAATAAATTGATCGATGTCGTCAAATTGATCGACCTAGCCGAATCGGCGCATATAGAGCGCGAGCTGATGCTGGTCAAAATCAAAACCAGCCACGACACCCGCGAGGAAGTCAAACGCATGGTGGATATTTTTCGCGGCAAGATCATCGACGTCACCCACAACAGTTACATCGTGGAAATGACCGGCCAATCCAATAAATTGGACGCCTTCATCCACGGCTTCGAGGAAGGCTGCATCATCGAAGTGGTGCGCTCCGGCCCGACCGGCATTTCCCGCGGCGAAAAAGGCTTACACCTATGAGCGTCGCCGGAGTACCGCGCTAGATTGGTACTCCGCGTGACGGCGACTCCCAGAAAGTCGATAAAATTTTTAATTCACACCAGAGTAACGAGAGAACCTATGCAAGTTTATTACGACAAAGACGCCGATCTTTCGATCATCCGCAGCAAGAAAGTCGCCATCATCGGCTATGGCTCGCAAGGCCATGCCCATGCCAACAATCTGAAAGACTCCGGTGTCGACGTCGTGGTCGGCTTACGCGCTAGCTCCGCGTCCGTCGGCAAGGCCCAGGCCAGCGGCCTGACCGTCAAGGACGTACCGGAAGCCATCGCCGGCGCCGACGTGGTGATGATTCTGACCCCTGACGAATTTCAATCCAAGCTGTACAAGGAAGAAATCGAACCGAACATCAAACAAGGCGCGGCCCTGGCTTTCGCCCACGGCTTTGCGATTTTATACAACCAAGTCGTGCCGCGCGCAGACCTGGACGTGATCATGATCGCCCCGAAAGCACCCGGCCACACCGTGCGTTCCGAGTTCGTCAAAGGCGGCGGCATCCCGGATTTGATCGCGATTCACCAAAATGCGTCCGGCATGGCCAAGGAATTGTGTCTGTCCTATGCCTCGGCGATCGGCGGCGGCCGTTCCGGCATCATCGAAACCACCTTCCGCGACGAAACCGAAACCGACTTGTTCGGCGAACAAGCGGTATTGTGCGGCGGCGCGGTGGAATTGGTGAAAGCCGGTTTCGAAACCCTGACCGAAGCCGGCTACCCGCCGGAAATGGCCTACTTCGAGTGCTTGCACGAACTGAAACTGATCGTGGACTTGATGTACGAAGGCGGCATCGCCAACATGAATTACTCAATCTCCAACAATGCCGAGTACGGCGAATACGTGACCGGTCCGAAAGTCATCAACGAAGAAAGCCGTTGGGCGATGAAACAAGCCCTGGAAGACATCCAGCAAGGCAAATACGCCAAGCAGTTCATCCTGGAAGGCCAAACCGGCTACCCGGAAATGACCGCGCGCCGTCGTTTGAACGCCGAACATCCGATCGAACAAGTCGGCGCCAAATTGCGCGCGATGATGCCGTGGATCAAGGCCAACCAAATCGTCGATAAAAGCAAGAACTAAGCTGATCGACTAGACTTAAAAGCCCATCTTCTCGATGGGCTTTTTTTTGTCCGCTAGATCGAAAAAGCATGCCAGAGTCGCTGCGTTCGCATACGCTGAAAACCGTCATCGCCGCCGCGGCACTGGCCGTACCGGCCGCCAGCGTGGCCGAATGGCTGGACTGGAGCACCAGCGAAATTCAATATTTGCACGGCCCAACCTACTCCGAACCGTTTAACGCCAACGATATTGCTCGCTCCATCGTCACCGTGACCCACACTCACGGCTGGCGTTACGGCCGAAACTTTTTCTTCATGGACACCCTGTTCACCGAAAGCGGTCAACCGGCGCAAGTCAACCTATACGGCGAAGCGTACAGCACCCTTAGCGTCGGCAAAATTAGCGGCCTGGACCTGTCGTTCGGCATCGTCAAGGATGTCGGCGCCACGGCGGGCATCAATCTGGGCGAAAACGTCAATAGCCCGCGTAGCGGCTATCGGGCCTGGCTGTACGGCATCAGCGTCGATTTCGATTTGCCGGGTTTCGAGTACTTCAATGTCGATTTTTTACGGCAACGCGTCACCGAACCCTCCGACATCGGCACTTCTTGGCAAATCACGCCGGTGTGGAAACTGCCGTTCGAAATCGCCGGCACAAAATGGAGCTTCGAGGGCTTCGCCGATTTCATCGGCCGCAACCAAACCGCCGCCCGCCAAGCCCTAGCCCAACCGCAACTGCGCCTGGACCTCGGCGATCTATGGGGCGCGGGTAACCATTTGTTTATAGGCCTAGAATATCAATACTGGCACAACAAATACGGCATCAAAGGCCTGCATGAAAGCCTGCCGCAGGCGCTGGTGGTTTGGAAGTTTTGAGGAGCCCGCGGCATCAACGATTTGCACGGCAGACGACGGCAGTTTGGAATCCTCCGTTTAACCGGCCGAACCGCTGATGCGTCGATGCAGGCCGAGATCGTTTAACTGAACGGCCCGCAATCGGCATTTCCTCAAGCAACCGTCATATTCACCATGTACAATGCCGCCAAATCGAATTTCCCGTCCGACCGAGATGATAAAAAAACCAGCGATTGCGCGTCATAGAGGCATTTATCTGCTGCCCAACTTGTTCACCACCGGTGCGATGTTCGCCGGGTTTTACGCGATCACGTCGGCGATCAACGGTCGCTTCGAAACCGCCGCGATTTCGCTGTTCATCGCGATGGTGCTGGACGGCCTAGACGGCCGAGTGGCACGGCTGACCAACACCCAAAGCGAATTCGGCGTGCAATACGACAGCTTGTCCGATATGGTTTCGTTCGGCGCCGCGCCGGCCATCGTCATGTATTTGTGGACCTTGTCCAGCATGGGCCAGGCCGGCCTGTTCGCCGCCTTCGTACACATGGCCGGCGGCGCGTTGCGCTTGGCGCGTTTCAACACCCAGGTCGAAGTCGCCGATAAACGTTATTTTCAGGGCTTGCCCAGCCCGGCGGCGGCGGCGATTCTGGCCGGCGGCCTATTGTTTTGCATCGAAAACGGCTACGACGTCGAGAATTTCAAATATCTGGTGCTGTTTACCACAATCAGCACCGGGCTACTGATGGTCAGCAACTTCCGCTATTCCAGCTTCAAGGAGCTCGATTTCAAAAACAAAGTGCCGTTCATCGTCGCGATTATCGCGATGCTGGTGATCGGTTTCGTGATGGCGCAACCGCAACGCATGCTGTTTTTGTTGTCGGTCGGCTACGCGCTGTCCGGCCCTATCGTCACGCTGGTGGTGCGCAAACGCCGGCTGCAAAGCCGTAAGGGATAGGGAGCCATGGCCGGGGCCGGCAAGTTCTTGCAACACGCCCTAGACCGCCACTGGCAACTGTATCGCAAACGCCTGCAAACCTGCCGGCAAAGGGCCGACGAAGACAACATCCACAAACTACGCACCGGCATCCGCCGGCTGGTGTCGGTGATAGACCTGATCCGCGCCTTGGCGCCCTGCCCGGCTCTACGCAAAGCCCGTAAAGTGCTGAAGGCGCAACTCGACCGCTTCGACGATTTGCGCGATACCCAAGTCATGTTGCTGACCATCGACGCAGCCATCGTCGAACTGCCGGAATTACGCGACTTCCACGAGCACTTGCGTCGCCGGGAGAACCGATTGCTTGGCCGCCTGGAACCCGAGATCGCCGCTTTTAGGACCGGCAATCTGCGGCGCAAACTGAAAAAGTCCGGCCGGCGAGCAAACCGGCGCGCCGCCGACATCGATCTTGCCCAAGCCATCCCGGCCGTCGTCGATCGGGTTTATGCCGATGCGCTGGAGCGCCATGCCGCAATAGATGACAGCCATCCGGCCACGATCCATCAACTGCGGATCGCGCTGAAAAAGCTGCGTTACATGCTGGAAGCCGCGCCCGATCAAATTCCTGGACTGAAGCCGGACTTACTGGAACGCTTGCAACGCTATCTAACCGCGATGGGCGATATTCAGAACGCGGAAGTGCTGGCATCGGCCTTGGCTGAGTTCTATCGAGGCGCGCCGCCCGCACCGGTCGCCGACTATTTTCAGCGGCAACATCGGCAGCTGATGGCCGAATTCATTGCCGACCGTTACGAGATCTTTCGATTCTGGCGAGCCGCGCCCTACCAAGCTCAACCCTGGCAACCCGACCTCGCCGTTTAGGCGCAACGCCGCACTTGAGCCGCGTGGCGACTATGCAGTATAGTGCGGCCCCATGAACATCAAGACGACTTTTCCGCAGCCTACCGAATTCGCCCGACCAGTATCCGGCCATCTTGCGCTCGCCCCGTCTCCAAGACTGCTGCCCTGAGGGGCTAGCAATCATTCCACGACGACTTCAATAAACACCACTTTTTCCGCTTTCTCGGCGAGATGCCGAACGTTTCATGAACGGAGCCCTCATGAAAGATTCATTGATTATTTTCGATACCACCTTGCGCGACGGCGAGCAAAGCCCCGGCGCGTCGATGACCCGCGATGAAAAAGTACGCATCGCCCGCGCCCTGGAGCGCATGAAAGTCGATGTCATCGAAGCCGGATTCCCGGCCGCCAGTCAAGGCGATTTCGAAGCGGTGCAGGCCGTCGCCGATGCGATTAAAGACAGCACGGTCTGCGGTTTGGCCAGAGCCTTGGACAAAGACATCGACCGGGCCGGCGAGGCCTTGAAGGGCGCGAACAGTTCCCGCATCCATACCTTCATTGCCACTTCGCCGATCCACATGGCGAAAAAGCTGAACATGCAGCCTGACCAAGTGATCGAGTACGCGGTCAAGGCCGTCAAACGCGCGCGGCAGTACACCGACAATGTCGAGTTCTCGCCGGAAGACGCCGGCCGCTCGGAAGAGGATTTTTTGTGCCGGATTCTGGAAGCGGTGATTACCGCCGGCGCGACGACCTTGAACATCCCGGACACGGTCGGTTACAGCATGCCGCAGCAATTCGGCGCGATGATCGCCAATTTGCGGCAACGGATTCCAAACGCCGACAAGGCCGTCTTCTCGGTACATTGCCATAACGACTTGGGACTTGCGGTCGCCAACTCCTTGTCGGCGGTGATGAACGGTGCCCGCCAGGTCGAATGCACGATCAACGGCCTGGGCGAGCGCGCCGGCAACGCCTCGCTGGAGGAAGTGGTGATGGCAATCCGCACCCGCCAGGATTTTTTCCAATGCGACACCCGCTTGGACACCCGCGAGATTGTCACCTGCTCGAAGCTGGTGTCGTCCATCACCGGCTTTCCGGTACAGCCGAACAAGGCCATCGTCGGCGCCAACGCCTTCGCCCACGAATCCGGCATTCACCAGGACGGCGTTTTGAAAAACCGCGAGACTTACGAAATCATGCGGGCCGAGGATGTAGGCTGGACCACCAACCGGATGGTGCTCGGCAAGCATTCCGGCCGCAACGCGTTCAAAACCCGAATGGCGGAACTCGGCGTGCAGTTCGATAGCGAAGCCGATTTGAACGATGCCTTCTTCCGCTTTAAGCAGTTGGCCGATAAAAAGCACGAAATCTTCGACGAGGATTTACAGGCGCTGATTTCCGAGCAAAGTTTCGAGGCCGAAGACGAACACATCAAACTGGTGGCGCTGAAAGTCTGTTCCGAGACCGGCGAAGTGCCGAACGCCACCGTGACCATCCTGGTTGACGGCAAGGAAGTCACCGGCAATGCCACCGGCGGCGGTGCGGTCGATGCCAGCCTGAAGGCCATCGAAAGCCTGGTGCAAACCGGCGCGACCTTGGCTTTGTACTCGGTCAACAATATCACCACCGGCACCGATTCTCAGGGCGAAGTGACGGTCAGACTGGAAAACGCCGGCCGCATTGTCAACGGCTCCGGCGCCGATACCGACATCGTCATCGCCTCGGCCAAGGCTTACATCAACGCGGTCAACAAACTGCAAAGCCCGGATCAGCGCCAGCATCCGCAAAAGGGTGACGTGTAACAGCTCGCGATGGAAAAGTCGGTCCGCTTGCAATACCTGGAGGCGATGGGTATCGATGCCTGGGAACTTCGGCATCCATCTATCGTCACCGAGCAAGCGGTTGCCGCCCCTGTAGGGTGGGCATCGCAAAGCGAAGCTCACCACTTCGACGCCGCCGATAACGAAGCCGCGCCAACAGCGGAATATCCGGCCGTAGACGAAACTGCCACCGATCACCGGCACGCTGAACCGGCACTGCAAACCGCCGCATCCGACTCGTCTTGTATATCCGAAAGCGATGCCTTCGCACCATTGCCGCATCACCCCAAGTCTCACACCGACGACCAGGCCTGGAAAGACCTGCAGCACGAAGTCGCTATCTGCCGCGCCTGCGCTCTCTGCGAGACCCGCACCCAGACCGTATTCGGCGTCGGCAACAAGCATGCGACTTGGCTGCTGATCGGCGAAGCGCCGGGCCGCGACGAGGATCTGCAAGGCGAGCCCTTCGTCGGGCGGGCCGGCCAATTGCTGAACGAAATGATCCGGGCTATAGGCATGCGCCGCGAGCAGGTCTACATCGCCAACATGCTGAAATGCCGACCGCCGAATAATCGCGATCCGAGGGCCGAAGAAGTCGATGCCTGCCACGATTTTTTAAAACGCCAGATTGAACTGATTCAACCCAAGCTCATCGTCGCCGTCGGCCGCATCGCCGCGCAAAACCTGCTAAAAACCCAGCAACCGCTGGCGCGGCTGCGCGGCATCCGCCACGAATTGGCCGGAATACCGTTGACGGTGGTACACCACCCCGCTTATTTGCTACGCTCGTTGCCCGAAAAAGCCAAAGCCTGGGAAGACCTGCAATTCGCGCTTTCCGTTTATCAATCGCTGGAAACCTAACCCCATGTGGAAATTGCTACACAAGCTGAAAGATGCCGTGATTTACGACGCCGACCGCGAGTTTTACGCCAAGGTATTTCCCGATTCGGTCGCGCCGCGCGACTTGTTGAGGCTCCGTAAAATGGACCACGCCGATTTACCGCGCGTTCTGACCATCGAAAATGAAAATTACGAGTTCCCGTGGTCGGAAGGCATTTTCAAGGATTGTTTTCGCGCCATCAATTACACCAACTGGGTCTGCGAAGCGCCGGACGACAGCATCGTCGGCTATTGCATCATCTCGGTGATGGCCGGCGAGGCCCATATCATGAATATCAGCGTCAGTCCCCGCTTTCAGCGTCAGGGCGCCGGCCGCAAGATGCTGGAGCATTTGATCGAATACGCCCGGTCGCGCGCCGAAAAAATCTTTCTGGAAGTCCGCCCCAGCAACCCCGGCGCGATCGACCTGTACCGCAAGACCGGTTTTCGGGAAATCGGTGTCCGCAAGAATTACTATCCGGCCAAACAGGGCCGCGAAGACGCCATCATGTTCGAACTGGATCTGGTGCCGCGACTCTAACACGGCCGCTTGACCGGGCCGGAAACGATGAGGTAAAACCCGCGCTAGGGTATCCACGAGACTTTCCGATGACTGTTTCCGAAATTGACGGCCTGCTGTTCGATCTTGACGGCGTTCTCTACGTTGGCGACGCGGCGATTCCCGGCGCGGCGGCGGCGCTGGCGCACATCCAGTCGTTGGGCTTGCCCCGCCGCTTCGTCACCAACACCACGACCCAATCGCGCGCGCAATTGGCGGCCAAACTGCAAGCCATCGACTTGCCGATCGTCGCCGACGAGATATTGACGACTCCGCACGCCGCGCGCCTCTACCTCAAACATCGCGGCTACCGCAGCTGCCATTTTCTGGTCGCCGACGCGGTCAAGGATGAATTCGCCGAATTCAACGCCGCCGCCCAACAGCCGGACGCCGTCGTGATCGGCGATATCGGTTCGGCCTGGAATTACGACATTCTCAACCGGGTGTTCGAAATGGCCATGGCCGGCGCCGAGCTGATCGCCTTGCACAAAGGCAAATTCTGGCAAACCGCCGACGGCCTCAGGATGGACATTGGCGCTTTCGTCACCGGCCTGGAATATGCGACCGGCAAGACCGCCGCAGTCATGGGCAAGCCATCGCCGGCCTTTTTCGCGCTGGCCTTACGACAACTTGGCCTGCCGGCCAGCCGGATCGCGATGATAGGCGACGATATCGATTCCGATGTCGGCGGCGCTCAGCGCGCCGGACTGCAAGGTATCCTGGTCAAGACCGGCAAATACCGCGAGGCCTATACCCTAGCATCGTCAGTGCAACCCGATCTGATACTGGACTCGGTCGCCGAGCTGCCTCGGCATTTAGGACGTTAGCAAGCTTGCTGTGCTGAAACAGAACTCTCGATTGCGAGCCGACGTTTGGAAACTCAGGCATTGACGCGTGCAGCAAGCCGGACTCGGCGGACAAGCCTCAACTCGGACAACCCTCCGCCTCCACGGCCGGCGTAAGTCGCAGAGGTACCTAAACCGACTGTTTTCATCACGGCCACCCCTCGATTCTAACGAACTGAATTCGTTTTAACTCCCCGCCAAAGCCCATCGGCGCCGATGCCGATTTCCACACTCTAAAACCGGAAGGATTCCGTTTATTTGGGATTTCTGTTTCATCTAAGGCCATTCGAAAAGCCGAGGCCCGAACAGAATGCTGTTACCGAAAACGCATCCGATAATATAACAAGTTATTGACTTACCAATCTTTTAAACCTGCTCATTATTATTAACCTGGATTCGCGCCGAGATACGCAAATTTAGCGTGCTTATTCCCCGGAATACACATGCTTTAAGGCACTAGAAAAATCAACAAGGAATTTTCCCAAGTGATGCCGGGAATTATTCTGTCTGGACCTGATAAGTTTCGTCCATTTTGACGAAAAATATTATCATCGACGGAAGAGCTGTCAGCGTGACAAATTGTCGCATTTTCAATAAATAATCGGAGTGCTATATTTTGGATTGGTTAATTTTTACGAAAAAAATAACCTCGCCCCTGCGGCTGATCACTTTTATTTCAACACCCTTGATAATCAACAGGAAATTTCAAATGGAAAAAATTACAGCACTATCCCTGAGCATCGGCATTCTTTCTGGAGTCGCCACGTATTTTGCGGTGGGCCCCGCGGCGGGCGTGTTTTTTATTTGGGCTGCAACGATTGCATGGGCGGCTTATTTCTTATTAGGCGCGGACCGAGAGGCGGCAATTAACACGATAATCAATGGAATTTTCGGAGTGTTCATGGCCTGGATCACCGCACTATTGCTGCTGAAAATAGATCCGGAAATCTCATTGGGCGTCGAAATTACCACTGCATTAATCGTGGCGGGCGCGGTGATTGTACTGTGTCTGTCTGCGAATTTACCGCAATTCGCGATTATACCGGTTGGCGTTTTGGGTTACTCCTCCACCTTCGCTTATTTACTACAAACTCCCGATAAATTGAATCAGGAAGTTCTTTTAGGCGCATCGCTGAATAACCCGCTGTTGGTCATATCGATTTCGTTTATTCTCGGATCGGTATTTGGACATCTTTCGAATCAATTGGCCGGAAAACTTAGCAGTATTCCAAGCCCTCTGGTTAGAAAAAGATAAAACAGGATTAGCACCACCAGGCAAGGATGCCGAAACGCTTATACATTCAGCGAAGTCGAACAGCGAATTTGCATCCGCCCGCCGACTTCGCTCGACGCTTTCCCCGCAACGATAGCCATCACGGCTTAGCATTGCCTCAGCTCGAGGCTTTAACACTCTGATGTGCTTGCAGGCGCTTCGACATCGTTGCCGCGAATATCCGCAAACATTGATACGCTTCGGGTAACGTCGGCAACACGGCGGCAAGAATCCGTTCGTCGCTTGCGCCTCCTTCAATATTACCGCCGATCCGCGATTTCAGTTGTTCCAAATTATCCAAATAACTAAGGTCTTCGGTCACCAATGCGGTAATAATATTAATACTTCCCTTGACAAGATCGTAACACTGCCCGGTTTCCTTGGCGATAATACCGCTTTGCCAAAAAGACCAGCGCAAGTTAATGCCCCTCAAAAATCCATAACACCAATGCCAAATATCAGCCATCGTTTCTTCGTCAATCTCGGAAAAATCGTACGGAAACTCTAGTTTATCGGCCAGCATCGACTTATTTGCCGACTTAACCACGGCGACTACCGCTTTTTTCAAGCGCTTAACTTGTCTTCCGCTTAAATCGGGTCTATCCCCCAAAAACAACTCCGCCATCCACTCGGATGGATCGATTATGCACGGCGTGATAGTCAGCGCATAAAAAAAACCGGTTAACCCGGCTTTGTTCAAATGCAATTCCGGAAGAACGCATTCATTTAAAGAGAATACTAGCGCGTCTAATGCTTTATTATCGATCATAGCCTTAAATAATGGGTTAAGTTACTTGACACCCCAAGAGGATATTGCTCAAACCTAGCGGTCGTGAAAGGATTTTCGTCCCTGAAAATGAAGGTATCTGTAGCGACTTTAGCCGAGATCAAGGCGTTCCTGACCTAGATATATCGGTGATTTTCCTAACGACTTTCATAGTAAAAGACAGCATTGTCAAAATGACTCGCCACGATTGCCAAAAAACCTGGATATGGTTTGTTTGACTTGCAACAGTAAAATCAATAAAACGTCAAAACCGGACAAATCGGACCAACGACAGGCTCACAAATTTCACCGTCTCTTGAATAACCTCGATTTGCTCTATTAACTAAACAGGCGATGCTTTCGCCAGCCAATCCGTGGACAAAACGACTGTTTACCGCCGGCATCTATCGTTCGCCCTAGTCATTAATTTGCCGGGATAAACTCGGTCGATGAAAATATCACAATCGGACGAAAGTTCGCGGCAGGGTAGCGGGGATCAAACTCGCCCTGATTGGCGGAAACTTCAGTTGTTTGCGCTTGTTGATCGCTCTCGTTGCCATCGGCGCTGTATATCAGCTTGGGCTGAAAGTAAGCCGCCGGATAGCTTTCAGAATGCACTGAAAAACTAAAGCCCAGCAGTACCAAACCTATCGCAAACCTCATCAGAAACCTCGCCATCGTTAATCCAAGAAACCCAAAACCGACATATTAATCCGGAGAATCAGCGCTTAAACGGCGTCAATCAGCCTAGCGTCACGGCCCGCCCGATCCGAACGCCGAGTAGAAACGCGCCGCCGTGCGGCCAAAGCGCAGCACCCAATAACGCCGCCATACCAAAGCAGGAAAAATGCCAGATCCCGCCAGCACCTATAGCATTGATTTTTATATTTTTTTAAAAATAGAACCATCCAAGCCCGCAATCCATCCGTTTATTTTTTATGCACCTGTTAATTTTATAAACAATGATTTGTACAGTTTGCACGATGCCTTTGGCAGCCCCATCTCGAATCCGCCGCGCGCCATACGCAACTGTCACCTTGGCGCTGTCGCGGCGACTCAAAGTTGGATACACGGAAGGCTCCCGAGTCAAATGAATCAACGCAAGACGAATTTGGACTGCGACAGGAGTGAATTTCGGTTCGGGAAGAATTCGAGCGCAAATTGACCAGACACCGACTTCGCCTCACACCGAACGACGATGATCCGATGGAATTTAGGGCACGAGCGGCCGCGCCGCCTACTAAAACGACGTGAACGGCGATTTGATTCGCGAGAACGTAAGCCGCGAACCGGAAACCAATCCACCCCGGCACACCATTCGCCCCGTCGATTGCCAACGCGCAAGGATGCGGGTCCGAGCGGACAGTTCTGGAGGGGAAAATATCGAGGCCGATCCCGGCGCGCTGAACAGCCGGGACGCTGACAATCTTAAATTGCCGCAAAATCTCACGCAGGGCGGATCCGAGTCCGGCGCGTCCGACGGCGCTCGTGTTATTGGCGAAGGGAGGAATAGCAACGTTTGCCGGCAAGTTCCGGAGGACAGCTCGCCAAGCTGCTGAGTTACGTCCGATGAGTTGGCGCCGCCAGCCTTCGACTTGACAGTCGCGGCGGCCCAAAGTCAGCCCGACGGCAGGTTGCATACAACGGAAGCCAGCGACGCATACCCTCCAACAAGGCGTGTCCGCCAGCCCAATTGGCTGGCGGAGCGGCGCCTAAGGCCAATCTCGAGCTAATCGGCCGAGCCGGAGGACGGGGCTGGGCTTATTCAGCCCTTTTTGCCGAATTTTCCGAACAATCCGCGCAATTGGCCCTTGGCCTTTTCGGCGGCCTGCATCGCGTCGGCGGTGGCGGCTTCGAGTTGTTCGATCAACGGTTCCGCTTCGTCATCGTCGGCATTCGCTTCGCTTTTGCCCTTGCCGAGCAAGCCCTTGAACTTGGACATCGCGCCGCCAGCGGCCGGTTTTTCGGCGGGCTTATCCGCCGCGACAGTCGGCGCGATTGGTTCCGGTGCCGGTTCCGCGCTCGGGGCCGGTGTCGGTTCGGCTTCAGCTACCGTGGGCCTCGGTGTCGAACCGCCGAATTTTTCGTCCAGTTTGGCGAATTTCTGCATCGTGCTGCCGAACAGCTTTTTCAAGCCACCGCCGGCCGGCTCGGCTGGTTTGCCAGAAGCCGGTTCGACGACGACCGGACGCGGCGGCTCCACCGGTTTGGCGACGACAATCGGTTCGGGTGCGCTGATCTCGACGGGCTTCGGTGCCGGGATCGGTGCGACCGGACTGGCGACCACCGCCGGCTTTTCAGGCTCTACGGCCGCTCTAACACTATCGCCGATACGCTCGCTAACCGGCGCGGGGGTTTCCGATTTTACGGCCGTCACCGGAGCCGGAGCCGGCGCGGGTACCGCCTTGACCGCAGTGGCGGTGGCTAGCTTCGCTTCCAGCTCGGCGACGCGCGCGGCGTCGATCCGCTGTTGTTGCGCTTGGCGTTGCTGTTCGGCCAAGGCCGCTTCCAGTTCGCCGATTTGTTGAGTTTGCGACTCGACGCGCGCCCGCAATGCGCCGAGCAAGGCTTCCTTCTCGCCCACCTTGGCCGCCTCGTCCTCGCGGGCCTGTTCCGCGTCGGCCTTGGCTTGACGCTCGGCGGCCAGTACGCCGTTCAATTGCTCGGTAATTTGCCGATGCTGATCCCAAACCTCCTCGGGGTTGCCGCCGTCGCCGCCGGGTACCGGCAATCCAAAGTTCGCCGCCAGCCCCTTGTTGGCGTCGGCGAGCCTTTGGTTGGCTTTAAGCATTTGCTGCTCCAACGCGTCGATTAATTGTGCCCGATTGGCGATTTCGGCATTGGCGGCGGAGACTTGCTCGCCGCTCTCGGTCAATTGCTGCTGTAAGCCTTCGATTTGCAGTTTGGCTTCGGCCAGTTCGGATTGCAGTTGTTGCAACGCGGCGGCCAGCCGGCGAAAACGGCCGTTCAGAAAACCGATTCGGATGCTGTAAAAAATCGCGGTCAACAGCCAGACCGCGACGATCAGCGTGATCGCGTATTCCTGATTGGCCAGCGTCAACCGGTACCAGTCGGCGGCGATGGATTCGAGCATCGGCAAATAATCTTGCATAAAATATCCCGGTAGTTGTCGTTATTATTAAAAGGCGGGAAGACCGCGATGACTTCCGAATCCGATCGGGCCGGTTCGGAACCGGCGCAGTATATCAGTTTGTCGCGGTACCGACGCGGAGCGCCCGTCCGGTGGCGGCCTTCAATATAGCCAAGGCAACAGGCGCCAGCGCACCGCGCAATAGTCGGCGTGAGCCGCGCCGAATTCGGCCGCCAGCATCGCTTCCTCGATCGCGATTCGGCCGCGCACGGCCAGGCCGATCGGCAGGGTTGCCGCCAATATGGCCAGACCGTCGCCCATCGCCAAGCCGGCTCCGGCCAGCGCCAGCAGCAAACCGGTATAGGCGGGATGGCGCAGCCAGCGGTAGGGCCCGTCGACGATCAACTCGTGACGGGGCTGTATCGTGACGTCGGTGGTAAAAAATCGGCCTAGACGCTGGACCGCCAGATAGCGCAAGCTCAGACCGGCCGCGAAAATCGTCAGTGCCAGCGCCTGCCTGGGCAAATAAGCCACCGGCAGCGGCCACCACCATAGTTGTTTGGCGTACAGCGCCGCAATCAGACCGGCCGCGCCGGCCAGCCACAGGCGGCGTTGCGAATCGCGTTCGGCGGCGACACCATCGGTTCGGCCGCGCGCGGCCTGGGCCAAGCAAATTTCCGCCGCCAGCCAAGCCAACGCCAAAACCAACCATAGCAAGCGTACCGCCAACATATTTTCTCTCCAGAGACTCTCGAAAGCCGGCGCGCGCCCGAAAGCCGCGCGTCGTGTACCATACCCTAATTTGCCGGCCGCCATGCAACCCATCATCCGACTTCGCCAGGTTTACAAAGATTATCCGCAGGCCGGCGGCTTGCAGACGGTGTTGCACGGCATCGACCTGGACATCGCCGCCGGAGAATTCGTCGCCATCGTCGGCCCGTCCGGCAACGGCAAATCGACGTTGCTGAATCTGTTGACCGGCATCGATCATCCCAATCGCGGCGAGATTTTCGTGAACGGCGCGGCGCTACACCACCTGAGTAACGCAAAGCTCACCGCCTGGCGCGGCGCCAATGTCGGCATCGTGTTTCAATTTTTCCAATTGTTGCCGGCTTTAAATTTGTGGCAAAACGTAGTGCTGCCGATGGATTTTCTCGGCAAGCTAGACAAACGCCGGCGCCGGGAGCGGGCCATGTCTCTATTGGAGCGAGTGGGTCTGGCCGATGCCGCCGACCGCCTGCCCAGCCAGGTTTCCGGCGGCCAACAACAGCGGGCCGCGATCGCCCGCGCGCTGGCCAACGACCCACCGTTGATCGTCGCCGACGAACCGACCGGCAATCTGGACATGGCCACCGCCGATGCGGTGTTCGAACTGTTCGCCCATCTCAACGACCAGGGCAAGACCTTGGTCATGGTCACTCACAACGAAGCGCTGGCCGACGCCGCCAGCCGCAAGTTGGAAATTCGCGGCGGGCGCATCCATGCCGACGTGACTTGGCACGCGGCCGAGCGGAACGGATCGGGCTTGGAAGCACCGGACGATCCAGCAGCGGACCGCGGAGCCGAAAGCGCTTGAACGTGTTGCGTTACAAGATCCTGGCCGACTGGCGTGCCGCCAAGGCGCGCAGTCTGTTGGCCGTCGTCAATATCGCGATCGGCATTTTTTGCGTCGGGACACTGTTCGGGATGATCACCTTGCTGCTCGACCGCATGGACGCCGCGCATCGACGCTCGCAGCCCTCGCATATCAACCTGATTCTGCGCGGCACGGCCGAGCCCGAACTGCTAAGCCGCTTACGCGCCGTTCCCGGCGTGGCGGGTATCGACACGCTGACACCGCTGTCGGTGCGCTACCGCCAAACCGGCAGTGGCGAATGGCAAAACGCGACCTTAATCGTTCGCCCGGATTACGCCGCCCAGCAATTCGACCTGACCACGCTGGAAAGCGGATCTTGGCCGGGCTCAGGCCAAGTCGCCGTCGAAAATCTGTCCCAGCAAGCAACCGGCTTGACGACCGGCTCGATGCTGGAGTTCGACACCGCTAACGGCCCGACCGGTTTTCGGATCAGCGGCGTCGTCCGCCATCCTTTCGTCAAACCGCCCAAATTCGGCGGTCAGATACATTTTTTCGCCGACCGTTCCAGCGCCGCGTCGTTCGGCGTAGCGGACGGCTATTTCCGGCAGTTGCTGGTGCGCATCGTACCGCCCTACGACGCCGAAACCGCCCGAGGCGTCGCCGCCCAACTCCGAAACTTGCTGGCCGAGCGGCATCTGCCGGTCAGCGTCACGTTGCTGCAAGACCCGGAAAAGCATTGGGGCCGTCCCTTTGTCGCCGGTATCAACTCGGTATTGCAAGCGATGGCCCTGGCGTCCCTGGCCTTGGCCAGCCTGTTGATTTTGAATACGGTATCGGCCCAGATTACCCAACAAACCGACCAGATCGGCGTCATCAAGGCGCTGGGCGGCGGCGGCGCGACCGTGGCCGGGTTATATCTCAGCGAAGTTGCGTTGCTGGCGGTGGGCGCGACTTGCATGGCGATTCCGCCGGCGCTGTTCGGCGCCGATTGGGCCGCTCGCAAGTTGCTGGCCTTGTTCAACATCGCCGGCGGCGCGTTCTCGGTCGCACCCGACGCACTGGCTTGGATGATCGGCGGCGGTCTGATTGCCCCGCTACTGGCGGCGTTGCCGCCGGTGTGGCGCGGCGCGGCGATGACGGTACGGACGGCATTGGCCAGCTATGGCTTGGGTGGCGACTTCGGCGGGAACCGCTTCGACGCCTGGATCGAAAAACTCGGCGCGCGATGGTTGCCGACGCTGTATGCGGCGGCGCTGGGCAATTTATTCCGCCGCAAGGCCCGATTGCTATTAACCCAAGGCGTGTTGATCGTGGCCGGAATCATGTTTTTAGTATCGACCAGCCTGATCGCCTCCGTGAACCTGACGCTGGACAACGAAATGGCGCGTAGCCGTTACGCGGTTAAATTGGGTTTCAGCGTCGACCAGCCCGCGGCTAGGGTCGCCGAGTTAGCCAAATCGCTGCCGGCGACCCGCGATCTCGCGGTCTGGCAACGGCTGCCGGTGGAAATCAGCCATCAAGGGCAAACCTTGCGGCAAACCGGCAGTCTGGGCCTGCAGATGCTGGCGGTACCGGCAGCTTCCACGCTTTACCGGCCGCTGATCGAAGCCGGCCGCTGGTTAGCGGACGACGGCGAGCGGGAATTAGTCATCAGTGCCGACACCGCCGCGCTGAACGGTCTAAAACCCGGCGACAACGTTGATGTAAGGTTGGGGGCGAGCCGCCAGTCCTGGCGCATTGTCGGGGTCTACCGCTGGTTGGCCGGCAACAATCCGGCCGTCGAACCGGTTTACGCGCCGCAGACAACCGCCCGCGAACTGGCCGGGACCGGCGAACTCGCTTCGTTTGCGCTACTGGATGCCGACATCGCCGACGCGGCCGGCGAAGACAGCTATTTGCGCCAACTCAAGGACCGCTATGACAGTGCCGGCCTGACCTTAGACGTCTACAGCACCGAAGCCAAGCTGGCGCAGCGCCGCTATGCCCGCAACCAATTCAATTCAGTATTGGGGACCTTGGCGGGATTGGCGGCGATGGTCGCGGCCATCGGCGGCATCGGCCTGTCCGGCACGCTGACGATCGCCGTGTTGCAGCGCACTCGCGAAATCGGCGTGATGCGCGCCATCGGCGCGCCGACGCCGGCGGTGTTTCGGCTGTTTGCGATGGAAGGTTTGTTGCACGGCGGCTTGGCGTGGCTCGTCAGCGTGCCGCTGGCCAGTTGGCTTGCCCAACCGATCGCCGAACGCTTGGGCAGCGTCATGCTCGGCATGCGGCTGGATTACCGCTTCGACTATACAGCCGCGCTCTATTGGTTGGTATTGGTACTGGCAATCGCCGCACTCGCCGCCTACTGGCCGGCGAAATCCGCCGCCAAATTGACGATACGCGATTGCCTTGCGCATTGACACGGTTGGACGCCGGCTAATAGCGCACGAATTGCCCTTCGTTCGGTAAAAAATCGGCTTCGAAACGATCGCGCGCCGGCTTGGTTTTCGGCGGCCGTTCCGTAGCGAACTGGCGGGGGCTCGGCGGCTCTTCGTCCGCCAGCCGGAAGAAACTCATCAGATTTTGTAATTGCTCGGCCTGTCCGCTCATTTGTTCGGCGGTCGCCGCTAATTCCTCGCTGGACGCGGCGTTTTGCTGGGTCACCCGGTTCACTTGATTCATCGCCTGGTTGATTTGCCCGACGCCGACTGCTTGCTCGTGCGAAGCCGCCGCGATTTCCTGCACCAAGGCCGAAGTCTTGCCGATGGTGGGGATAATCGAATCGATCATCCGCCCGGCCAATTCGGCGTCTTGTACGGTTTGTTCGGCCAACTTACCGATTTCCTGGGCAGCGGTCTGGCTGCGTTCCGCCAATTTACGCACCTCGGCCGCCACCACCGCAAACCCCTTTCCTTGATTTCCGGCCCTGGCGGCCTCGATCGCCGCGTTCAAGGCCAGCATATTGGTTTGATAGGCGATGTCGTCGATGATGCCGATCCGGGTCGCGATTTCCTTCATCGCCTCCACGGTTTGCTTGACCGCCGCGCCGCCCTCGACCGCCTCCTGAGCGGACTTGCCGGCCATCGCGTCGGTGACGGCGGCGTTCTCGGCGTTCTGGTTAATACTGGCCGCCATTTGCTCGACGCTGGCACTGGTCTGCTCGACCCCGGCGGCCTGCTCGCTGGCCGACTGGGCCAAGACTTGCGACGTGGCGCTGACTTGCTCGGCGGCGTCGCTCAATTGGTCGGCCGCGACCGAAACCTCGTTAATCGTTTCCGACAAACGGATTACCGTTGCGTTGGCGGCCAATCGCAATTCCTGCAATTGGCCTTGATAATCTTCGTCGATCCGCCGGCTCAGATCGCCTTGCTCGACACAGGTCAACAGCTCGCGCACCCGGTCCAACGGACCAACTACCGCGTCCAACGTGGCATTGACACCTTCGATGATGCGCCGGTATTCGCCGCTATGCGCGTTGGCATCGGCCCGCACCGCCAGTCGACCCTCGACGCCGGCCTCGGCCAAGGTCATCGCATCGGCCGCCAAGCGCCGCAAATTGACGACGACCGTTCGCAAATTGGCGGCGATGCTCAAGGTGTCGCCGGGCGCGACCGGCACGTCTTGGCTCAAATCGCCGGCCGAAACCGCTTGCGCCAGTTCCGCCGCCGCGCTGGGTTCCATGCCGATCTGGGCCTTGATCGAACGGCCGATCTTCAGTGAAAACCAAACGCAAACCACCAAACCGGCCAGCAACATCGCCGCGGTCAGATTGCGAACCGTCGCGTAATTGGCCTCGGCCAGATCGTTTTGCTGCTTGGCGACCCGCAATTGCAAATCGACCAGCGCGGATATTTTTTCGGAAATCGGGTCTATGGCCGGATACAGGCGTTGCACGGTAAACGCCGCCAGCGCGTTGCGGTCTTCGCGCTGCAAGATGGTCAGCAAATCGGCGAGTTCGCGGTTGGCGTTGGCGAATAGCGGTTCGATCTGCTTGATCAAATCGCGCTCTTCATCCACCAGAGACGTCGACGTATAAGCCCGCCAAGCCTTTTCGACGACGGCGCCGGACTCCTCGATGTTCTTGCGAGCCTCTGCCCAACCGATGTTGCCGTTGCGGGCCTTGTGCGCGGTATCGACGATATTAACGGCATAGCGGTCGGCGATGGTCTTCAAGCTTTGTAGCGGGACGACTCTGTCGTTGTAGACGCTACTCAAGACCGCGTTGACTTCGGCCAGATTGCGAATGCCGAAAATGCACAACAGGACAGCCAACAGGGCCATGATGCCCGGCGGCAACAACAGCCGGGTATTCAGTTTCAACTCCGACAACGGCATACGCATCTCCAATAGTTCCGGTCAAATCAACCATCATGCCGTCTAACCGTGCAGCTATTCGGCGTGAACGAAGAGTTTAAAACCGACGACGGAACTGAAAGCCCTATGTAAGCCTGGACTTACAAAAGGTTTGCGCAAGTTCGAATAACCTGGGCCTTACCGAATCCGCCACCCGCAACGCAGTCATAATACTAGCCGATTTGGCACTTTTGTCAGCAACATCGCCGAGCCACGCCGAGCATTTAGTGCCGGATTTCGCGAGCGGCGACGGCACGAATCCAGCCAACGGCGCCGGACCAGCCGGCATGACCAGGCGTTGATGATCCATAAGGCGGCGCTCCCCGGTAGTGGTAAAATCCGTTATCCCGTCTTTTTTGGAATCGCCGCGATGCTGGAAATTTTGCTGCTGCCCGCCCTGACCGACAATTACATTTACTTGCTGCACGATCCCGCCGACGGCGCGACCGCCGCGGTCGACCCCGCCGAACCCGAACCTGTCGAAGCCGCTTTGCAGGCACGAGGTTGGCATCTAAATTACATTTTCAATACCCACCATCACGGCGATCATGTTGGCGCCAATCTGAGCTTAAAACGCTCAAGCGGATGCCGTATCGTCGGCGCCGCGGGCGACCGGGCCCGCATCCCCGGTCTGGACCTTGCCGTCGAAGACGGCACGACCTTTAACCTCGGGCGCGAGCAGGTACAGGTCATCGCCACGCCTGGCCATACCAGCGGCCACATTGCCTTTTATTGTCCGGACAGTTCGGCGCTGTTTTGCGGCGACACGTTGTTTTCGCTGGGTTGCGGGCGTTTGTTCGAAGGTAGCGCCGAGCAGCTTTGGCAATCGCTGCAACGATTCAAAACGCTGCCGCCGGAGACGCGGATTTACTGCGCCCACGAATATACCGAAGCCAATGCCCGTTTCGCGGTGGAAGTCGATTTCGACAACCCAGCCCTGCGCCGGCGCCAGACCGAAGTCATCGCGCTCAGACAAACCGGACAAGCGACCCTGCCCA
Source organism: Methylomonas sp. LWB (assembly GCF_001856095.1). Classification (NCBI taxonomy): domain Bacteria; kingdom Pseudomonadati; phylum Pseudomonadota; class Gammaproteobacteria; order Methylococcales; family Methylococcaceae; genus Methylomonas; species Methylomonas sp. LWB. The sequence goes on along the minus strand of NZ_MKMC01000006.1, from coordinate 32,686 downwards.
GCACAATGGCGCAAGAACTGGCCACCAATCCTTTTCTGCGCGAGCAGGACCCGGCGATTCAACGACACTTGGGCCTGACCGGCCGGCCGGCGCCCGCAGTGTTCGCCGAACTGCGCGGCCTGAAAGACCGGTTTCGCTAAGCGCCGGCGATGTTAGCCCGCGCGAATTTCTGCTAGACTCGCCGTCGATTCGTAGCGTACCCACCGCGCCGTCACCGCCCAAACCCGCCGTTTTTTACCCACCCGCGCCCAACATGACCGCCCAACCATTGCTCAGCATCGTATTGCCCGCCAAAAACGAAGCCGAAAACCTGCCGACCTTCTTGCCGAAATTGAAGGCGCTGTATCCCGACGCCGAAATTCTGCTGATCGACGACGGCTCCGACGACGATACGGCCCAAGTCGCCCGAGCGGCCGGCGCCAAGGTCGTCTCCCACCCCTACGGCATGGGCAACGGCGCCGCGATCAAAACCGGCGCCCGCCATGCCAGCGGCGATATTCTGGTATTCATGGACGCGGACGGCCAACACGATCCCGCCGACATTCCAATGGTGTTGGCCAAGCTGGCGGAAGGCTACGACATGGTGGTCGGCGCCCGCTTGTCGAGCAGCCACGCCTCCTGGTTTCGCCGCACCGCCAACCGCTTTTACAACAAATTGGCGTCGCTGATGACCGGCCATAAAATCGACGACTTGACTTCGGGATTTCGCGCGGTCAGGGCCGACAAATTCCGCAAGTTCCTGTACCTGCTACCCAACGGCTTTTCCTATCCGACCACCAGCACGATGGCCTTCTTCCGTTCCGGCTTCCCGGTCGCCTACGTCTCGATACATGCCGGCAGCCGGATGGGCAAGAGTCACATTCGCCTGCTGCACGACGGCTTGCGATTTTTCATCATCATCCTGCGCATCGGCGTGTTGTTTTCGCCGATGCGTTTGTTTCTGCCGATCAGCGGCTCGATCTTCGGCGTCGGCGTAGCCTATTACGCCTATACTTACCTCACCGAAAATCGCTTCACCAACATGAGCGCGGTGTTGTTTCTGTCGGCACTGTTGATCTTTATGATCGGTATCGTCTCCGAGCAAATTTCGTCCCTGCACTACAAAAACATCGAATGAACCGCGCCGGAACTTGGTCCAGGCGCCGGGCAAGCCGAACGCGCCAATCGGCTCAAGCCCGGCGGCGGCGCGAGATTGAGCCAGCCTAATACTTTGGTACTACGTTGGCTGGCTCGATTTATGTTAGAAACTAATCGACACTCGACAGTCTAATCGACCGAGCTACCGACTGACTTCTACCCCGATCCGACCATGTATATACAAAACCGCTCCGAAACCTACTTCGACCCCTACTGGCGTACCGCCGCCAGCAAAATCATTCCCGGCGAATATTGCGTCGCCCAAGCCGGCGCGGTCATCGTGACGGTGTTGGGCTCTTGCGTTACCGCTTGCATCCGCGACCGCGTCAAAGGTATCGGCGGCATGAACCACTTCATGGTAGCCAATCTGAACGAAGACCAACCGGTCGGCGAACGCCTGACAAATCTGGCCAGCGAGGCGATGGACAAATTTATTCAGCACCTGCTCGACATCGGTGCGGAAGCGCACCAGTTGGAAGCGAAAGTGTTCGGCGGCGGCAACGTGCTAAACCGCCTGAGCCGTAACAATGTCGGCGCCCGCAGCGCAGACTTTCTCCGCGACTACTTGGACGAACGCAATATCCCGATCGTCGCCTCCGACACCTTGGACATTTATCCGCGCAAAGTGTATTTCTTCCCCGCCTCGGGCAAAGTCCTGGTCAAAAAACTGACCGACGTCAAAAACGAAACCATCCTGATCAGAGAACAGGAATACAGTAATCGCCTGCTCGCGGGCGCTCTGATTTGATTCGCGGGTGGCCGACCGGGCTCGCGATAACACGGCTATGCCGTGACGGTTGCCGCCTAGCCCGGCCTAGCGGCGAACCCCAGCTCTTTTATCCCGTCGATTCAAGTTCCCGAAGGTTAACGCGATTTTTTTCGCAACCGGCAATCCCCCCTTTCCGCAGGGCATACCGGCATCGGCGCCAGCGGCGAGATCGGAAAACCAACACCATGCGCGCGATGCCGCTAAGCTAATCGTATTTGCCAGGAAACCGCCATGCGAAACTTGAATCTCGCCGTGCTCGTGCTATTCGCCACCGCGACCTTCACCGCCCAAGCCACCCCACCCGCCAGCCGCACCCTTTCGCTGGAAGATATCAGCCTCGAACGCATCGAAATTCAAGGCCAAATCCAGACTTGGAAACTTAACAAAGTGTGTATCGACCAGCAGGCTTATCTATTGCTGCTCAGGGGCCTCACCGAGCCGGTCGGCATCTCGCCGTCGTTCAAAAACGGCAAGCCGGAACAGTGTCGGCAAACCCTCAACGACAGCCCAATCGACGAATAACCGCGATCGAGCTACCGGACTCGGCATCGAGAATGCGTTAGCGGCTTCGCGATCCGCAAAGAAACCACGTCACCCCAGAACGGTTTTCCGAACGAAGAAGCCGTTCCGGCTATCGGTCCGAGACCCGACATTAAGCCCATCACGCGATTTAAATGCCACGCCCAGGATTAAGCAACACCGCGCGTGCTCGCAAACCGGGCTCTCCGGTTAAATACAATAGAGTAATCGATCAAAGCCGAAAGCACCTCAAGCTTGCTCGTTGGCAACCGCCGGATGTGATAAATCGAACTATTCTCGACCCAAGCTTTCAGCTAGATTGTACGTGCAGTTGTTGAGTAATCAACCTGTTCCGCCGCCGACTGCGGTTAGCGGCAATCTTCCGAGCCTTACTTCTTCCGAGCCTTAATTAGGGGGCCATATGATCGCTAAATCCCGATATCTTCTCTACCTGTCCGTGGGATTATTCCTGAACAACACCAGCTATGCCGCACGGTTAACCGAACCGGGCATTAGCGTGTCCGGCAACGGCACGCACTGGTTTAAGGTTTGTTCGACGTGTCCGGACGACGGTTCCAGCGCGTCCGATTCAAAGGGCGGAAATGGTTATCCAACGGCGACGACCGAATTCAACGACATTTATTCTTGGTTTGCCGAAGGCTCCTTAACCGGGGCGCAATCCTTACCCATCCTGAAGGCTTACGCTAAAACGGACATCCCCAATACCATCGGCTATGTCTCCGCGACCGCCACCGCTCAGGGCCTGCAAGCCTACCACTACGCCGGAACCGAGTCCCAAACCTACACCATCACGTTCTCGGTCAGTGGCTTGCTTAGCGGCGATACCACCGAATCCATCACCGCCGGCATGAACGTCTGGGGGGGAATTTTCGACCCTTACGCAGAACTTCCCGGCTCAATGCTTGGCGGAGACTTCGTCAACGCGCACGCCGATCCCCTGGTTAACAGTACCGCGTTGAACGAAAGCCGAGCTATCAGTTTCGATCTGGCGCCCGGTCAAGACTTCTTCATCACCAGCTATATCACCGCCAGTGCGTTTTGGGCGGACGGCAGCGATATCGCCGGCACCGCGGACGCGGCGCATAGTATGACAGCGCAATTCACGGCAGGCGATTCAACGATGCTGAATACCCTGACAACCAGCGTTCCGTTACCCCCTTCGGCTTGGCTTTTGCTCAGCGGCATAGCATTCCTCACCTTTTCACCGAACAAAAATCGCAAAGACTCGAAAATCTAGGCCGTCTAGGGCTAACGCCGGTAAACCCCGGCCATACCGGGTTTTACCGGCGTTAATAAAAATGAATCCTGAAAAACCCAGTGCCGCGCCCCATGATTCAGCCAATTCGCTGGTCACAAAGCCATTTCCACCCGCGGCTAACCTCCAGCCACACGTGGCGTCGAGCATTTTTGCCTAGCCGACCAATGGCGATTCGACCCCACCAGCCGGAGCGGCTTAAACAACTCGGCCGGAGTGCAAACCTAGGTTTGCACTCACTCCAATCCGACGATTTCCGGACGTCACACTCCGTAACGAGAAATTGAGAGGATTGGCTTAACAACGTCTCAGTCAGGGCCTACGCCGCCTATTCGAATGCGTTTTTTGGACGATTCAGGGACAAGCTTTACTCGCAAGTGTACCGTTTCCAAGGTTTCACAGTAAAAGCTTGCAAAGAAAAAAAAAACCGATATAATGATCGAATTGATTGGGGTCGTTAGCTCAGCCGGTAGAGCACCGCACTTTTAATGCGATGGTCGTGCGTTCGAATCGCACACGACCCACCATCAATCGATCTTGTTTATCAAGAGCTTATCAACTGGATTGCCGTCGAGTTGAAGCAACATAACCGCAGCAAGGCGCAAATTTGGGCGCACTGCTGCATTATTTGCTCAATGAGGTGGCGTAATGAACCAGTTAAATCAATCCCTCCCAAGCTCAACGGACAACCGTCCTTCTGAGCAGTCGTTGCTAATCCCTATTCGTTCTAAGTGTCCCGATGAGCTTTCGGCTTGCGCGGAGTCCAATCTGCATGCTGTCGAAGTTTTTGCCGTAGGCACGGAAAACAAAATTCTTGGCGAGCGCTATGCCGTAAGGCAACATGCCGAGCAATCTGCCAGGCATCTCGACGCCGATCAACTGTTTCTTCACCGCGAAATTCGTTTTTTTTCCTCGGAGTTTTCCAAAGCTCGACAGGAGTTACTCAGCGAAGTGATCGGCGCGACCCGAGGAACATTTTTTGTCGCTCAGGGTGGCGATGGTCACCCACTCCAATATCATCTGATCGGTCCGCGATTCCAATCCCTAGAACAGGCCGAAGCCTGGCGATACCTCAGCTTGCCGTATTACCCAGAATGCCAAGTCGTGCAGGACGAGTCCGGGGGCTTCGAGTTTAGCGCGACTAATCAGTCGGCGATCAATCATGTCTCGGCTTTCAGCGTGGTGGCTTTTGATGCCGAGCAAGGCCAGTCGGTTTCAATTGCCGATCGCTACTTCACGACCGAGGCCGACGCACGCCGCTATCAGCTTGAATTGCTACCAGATTACCCGGACTGCAACATCGTTCAGAGTCGCTTCCGCTTTAATGGCGTTCGCCATCGTCAAGAAATCCTGGAGGTTCTATTCGATGAAGACTCCGCCTTTGCTCGCGCGGAGGCCTAATCATGGCTTACATTCGACCATTATCGAACGGCAACTTCCGCGCTGATGTCCGCATGAAAGGTATTGTCAAAAACAAAACCTTTACCTCCGAAAAACTCGCGCAGGCCTGGGCTGATGACATCGAAAACAACATCAAGGCTATTCCAATGTTGGACCTGAGCCAATTGGCGGCCTTGAGTGAATCGGATGTCGAGCGAATGGGCGGTGCTGCGATTTTTGCTCAGCTGGGCATTGATCTGTTCGCGATTCGTAACTCCTCGAAGCTGGAAGCCATCAATGCGTTATCCAAGAAGGAGTTGTTGCAATTGTCGCCGCAAGAAATCGAGCGCATGGGCGGCGCCGAACTATTTATCAAGGCCGGCAAGCGCATCCGTTACAAGACGTTCCGCGAAGTCTGCGACGAATACCTGTCGCGGTGGAATAAAAAGGACTACAAAGGCCAGATGCAACGGGTTGATTACTGGTGTAGGGTTTTCGGCGATCGCATCATGACCGACATCGACATCTTCGACTTGCGAGAACACGTTGACGACATGATCGATGCAGGCGAACGAACTACCACGATAAATCGCAAAAAAGCCGTACTTTCCAGCGTCTATAAGTTTGCCTTGAGTCGCGGCTACGTCGATGAAAACCTGGTGCGAAGCGTCGTGGTCGACGACGACACCAAGCGCCGGGATCGGGTGTTATCAGACCAGGAACGCCAACGCTTGATTAAAGCTTGCCAGGACTCCCATTGGGACAAACTGTATCTGCTAGTGGTCATGGCGATGACCACGGGCGCCCGCAAAGGCGAGTTGATGAATTTGCGTTGGAGCGACATCAATTTCAAAGAGGGCACCGCCTTTCTCGGCGATACCAAAAACGGTACGAGCCGGGAGCTTTACCTTGCGCCCGTTGTGATTACCGAGCTGAAGCGCCATCAGGAGGTCGGCACCGGCTTGATCTTCCCGTCGTTCGAGCTTCCCGAGCAACCGATGGACTTCCGCGCGACCTGGCGCAATGCCTTGAAAGCCGCCAATATCTCCGACAAGGATATTTTGAATGCGGACGGCACCGTCAAGATCGAACGCTTTACCTTCCACTGCCTACGGCATGGCTTCTGCTCGGCGCTGTCCGACCAAGGCAAGGAAATCAATCAAATAGCCAAGCTAGCTGGCCACAAGAGCATTCAAACCACCATGCGCTATATCCACCAAGGCCGCGACCAGAAGCGGCAGATCGTCAACGAACTGGCGCAAGCGTTCAACCTGTAAAGGCTAACAGCCGGCTAGTTTTTGATTGAACTGGCCGGCCTCTCAATTCATGACGCGAATAATCAAACCAATCGGCGCTTTACGTTTAGCGTATTGTGGCTTTACAATTATTTTAAAATCACTTTACGTTTAGTCCCTATGAGCACAGACCTACGCCACTCCATCTTAATGACGATTGCCGAAGACGGCAGCAATGTCGCCAGTCGTCTTGCCGTTGAACGCGGCGTTTCCCGCCAAGCCGCCAGCGCTTGGCTGACAAAGCTAAAAAAAGAAGGCCTCATTACCTCATCCGGCGTGGGCCGTGGCGTGCGTTACCAATTGGCAACGGTAGCGCAAGTGCAGCGCGTATACCCCCGAGCCGGCTTACGCGAAGATATTGTCTGGGCTGAATCTATTTCGCCGTTGCTAAGCGACTTACCCGGCAATGTCCGCGACATCTGGCATTACGCCGTTACCGAGATGGTAAACAATGCCATCGACCATTCAGGTTCCGAAAATGTTGTAGTGGAGTTGGTGCGTGATGCACTCAATACCACTGTTTACATTGCCGACGAAGGTGAAGGTATTTTTCTGAAAATTCAGCGGGCAATGAATTTATACGATCCCCGCGAAGCGATCCTGGAGCTGGCCAAGGGCAAGTTGACCACCGATCCAGCCAACCATACCGGCGAAGGCATTTTCTTTTCGTCCAAGGTGATGGACGCGTTTGACATCCGTTCCGGTCTATTGCACTTCATGCACGACGAATGGGGCGCGGACATTCTGCTTGAGCGCCCCGCCAATGCGCCGGGCACCCTGGTTTTGATGCGCTTGGCCAACGATAGCCCACGTATCTTGCAAGACGTGTTCGACCAGTTCGCCGCGCCGGAGGAATATACCTTTGCCAAGACCATTGTGCCGGTTCGGCTGGCTCAGCATGAAGGCGAAAAACTGGTTTCCCGATCACAGGCCAAGCGCTTGACGATGCGCTTCGAGCGCTTTCAGACCGTGGTATTGGATTTTGCCGGCGTTGAGGAAATCGGCCAAGCCTTTGCCGACGAAGTTTTCCGGGTGTTCGGCAACGCCCATCCAAATACCCAATTACTGCCGATCAACTTAACCCCAGCCGTTGAAAACATGGTTAAGCGGGCACTGGCGGCTAAATGAGAATTTCACGGAACACGAATATGACAACGTTCAATCCCCCACACCCCGGCAGCATTTTGAAAGAGGACGTGTTACCCGAACTGGGTATCGGCGTGACCGAGGCCGCCGCACAGCTTGGCGTTTCCCGGAAAACGTTGTCGAGTATTCTTAACGGCAAGGCCTCGATCAGTGCCGATATGGCCATCCGCCTGGAAGCCTGGATGAACGGCCCGACGGCAGAAGCTTGGTTGCGCTTGCAGGCGAAATATGACATCTGGTTTAAAAGAAAAGAATTTAAACCGACCATTGAGAAATTGGAAGGACGTTTTATAGAAACTGATTTAGGCGATAAGAATACTCAAAATCCAAATACTTGCAGAGCTGAAAGAAACATTCTTTCAAACATTGGATTGCAGCTTAAAAAAGCAAGGGAGTTAACGGAATACTCGCGGGAAGATGCGGCAAATAAACTTGAAATTTCAAAATCCGATTTAAAGCAATTTGAAAGCGGGCTAAATATTGAAAGCATCCCACTGAGTTTGATAAAGAAAGCTTCAATTTTTTATGATGTTAGCGTCGATTATATTTTTGGATTAAATGAGGACTGGGAAAACACCGTGTCGGCCAGAAGGCGGCGCGATAGTATGATGCACTATGATTATATGATGACGAAAACGCATGTATATCTATTCAAAAATCAGGAAAAGCTTAAAAATAGGATAGAGTCGATTTCGAAGTCATTTTTAGAGCTAGTTAAGTTGTGCAATCTGGTCGATGCGGATTGTGAAGAATTTTTTAGGTCGAATCCATCGCTTGACGCAAGCAGGATTGGAAAGTTAAAAAGATCAAGCAAGCGTGCTGTTGAAGCAGGAGAAAAGTTTAAACATGTATTAATTCGATACAAGGTGATAGAAAAAAACAACTGACGTAACGTGGTGCGTTACACAATGACAACAACACATAAGAAAACATCGTTAATTAACAATACCTTATAAATCAAGCAACCTAAACAGGAAAAACCAAAAAAAGCGGCAAAAATATACATGAATAATAGCCTCAACCACTTCAAACAACTTGAAAAAAGGTGAGGCAATGCAAACACAACCATCAACACCGTCACTCGACGACATCATTCCCTATCAGGGTATTCCTGACAAATTTCCCCACTTATATTCCAAAAAAAGCTGGAACTGGGTTGTAAAGCAGCGTCAGCATAATGGACTAGCCAGAGCCTTCCGCAAGGTAGGAAAATCGCTTTTCGTAAATACTCGCGTTTTGGCCGAGTGCATAGATTCTCAAACTGATACCTAACCGCATATTAAATGCGTTGCAATGCCTTGTGTTTTGAGGCTTGCAAATAATTAGGCGCACAAATAGGCGCAATTTCCAGGTATTTAAAGACTTCAACTCGACGGCAAATCGGAAGACATACCCGGAACTGCACCCAATATGCGATGTGAACTTATTCCGCCTTTTTGGCGGTATTGCGGGGATTCTATGTCCGAAAAAAATATTAAATCAATTTTACGCGATAGCGGGTTACTGGAGATGATCGACGGTCAATTTATCTCGCCGACGATTATCGCCAGGATAATTCCGGATCGTAAAAAAGGAATTGCGGTTGTTAAAGATAAACACGGCAACCGCATCGGAATATTGCGCTGGTTAAAATAGCAACATGGATTATTACCAGCGCTGCGAATGGGCCTTTGCCCAGCATGGCATGAGCGCTGCCGAGAAATTTATTTTGGTTGCTATGGCAAGGCGATCAGGCGGCGAATTGGCCGAGTATTACCAAAGTATTCAAGCCTTATACAGCGAGACCCGCTTAGACCGCAAGACGGTAATCAAATCGCTTACAGCCTTGCGTGATTCCGGGTTCATTCGCGATACCGGAAAGCGAGTTGGCAATACCAAGCAGGTGGTCGTTTACCAAATCAATGGGATTTTTGAAATGATTAGCAGCTCAAAATCAGACGATTTAAACAGTACCAAAAGCGGAACCGTTCCAGAACCGGAACAGTTCCAATTATTCCCGGAAACAGGCGAAAATTTACCGGCAAACAGTACCGCTTTTTCCGCTAAAGAGTCCCAAATTTACGCGGAAACAGTCCCAAATTTGGGACACGGAACTAATACATTAACTAAAACATTAACTAAAAACATACGTAACAAAAAAATTGAAAATTCATTTGTCGAGTTCTACATCGCTTATCCCGGAAAGAGGAAGAATCGTACCAACGCAAAAAATGCGTGGGACAAGCTAAATCCCTCCGAAGAGCTGATTAGGGAAATCATGTCGGGACTGGATCGGGCGAAACAATCCCGTGATTGGCTGAATGATGAAGGTCAGTACATCCCGGCGCCGGCAGTGTGGCTGAACAAACGGCGCTGGGAAGACGAAATTAATTCCTCGCCATCGGCACCTGATCCCCGCGAACCAACCCAAAGCGGCTTCCTTGGCATCGCGGGATTGATATGAGACCGGCCGAAATCGCACAATTGCTGGCACGTAATGCCGATGCGGTTGCTAAGCACCTGCTGCCCAACGGCAAGCGTGAAGGCAACGAGTGGCGCTGTGGATCAGTATCCGGTGAGGCAGGTAAAAGCCTTGGCGTTCACCTTCACGGGGATAAAGCCGGTATCTGGTCGGATTTTTCGACCGGCGAATCTGGCGACCTGCTAGACCTCTGGCGCGAAGTGAAAAACATTAGCATGCCGGAAGCGATGGCTGAAGCCGCAGAATGGCTCGGTGTAAATCCGGAAGGCAAAAAACCGCACTTTGCCCGGCAGCAAAAGGTTTACAAAAAACCGACAACAAAGCCCGCTGATGCATTACCGGGTTCGCCGGCATGGCAATACCTGACCCAAGAGCGAAAACTCTCCGAAGCCACGCTCAAGGCATTCAGGGTCGGCCAAACGCCAAAATCAGTATTGTTTCCCTGTTACAACCCGGCGGGCGAATTGGTCATGACCAAGTTTCGGCATGTTGCCGGTAAAAAATTCGGTGTCACTGAAGCCGACATGCGCCCGGCTTTGTTTGGCTGGCAGGCGGTACCACCAGAAGCGCGGACCGTTGCTATCTGCGAAGGCGAAATCGACGCCATGTCGTTTGCCGAATATCAAATTCCGGCTTTGTCGGTTCCTTTCGGCGGTGGCACCGGTGCGAAGCAGGATTGGATCGAGCACGAGTTCGACAGCCTGGAGCGATTCGATCTGATTTACGTTGCCATGGACATGGACGATGTGGGCCGTCAAGCAACGGCAGAAATCATCGACCGGCTTGGGCGGCACCGTTGCCGAGTCGTCGAGTTGCCGCACAAAGACGCCAACGATTGTCTACGCGCTGGTGTATCGCTGGCAGACATGCAGGAACTACTCGCCAAGGCCAAAACGCTCGACCCGACCGAATTACGCAATGCCGGCGAATACGTCGATGGTGTCATTGCTGCTTTTAACCCCAATCAGGCCGAAATCGGATTCGCCACGCCGTGGAGCAAATGCGCCACCCTGCATTTTCGCCCCGGCGAATTGACGATCCTAGCCGGCGTCAACGGCCACGGCAAAAGCGAAGGCGTTGGACACATCACCCTGGATGCCATCGCCCACGGAATTCGAGCCTGTGTCGCCTCAATGGAGTTTAAACCTCAGCGCTGGTTGCAGCGACTGGTCCGGCAAGCATCCTGTGTGGATCGACCGGCCGACGCTTATGTCGCGAAAATCATGCAGTGGCTTGGCAACGGTCTATGGGTTTTCGATGTTTCGACCAGCGCCAAGTGTCAACGCATGCTGGATGTTTTCGCCTACGCGCGCCAGCGCTACGGCATCAACCTATTCATCATCGACAACCTGTCGAAGTTGGACATCGATCCCGACGATTACAACAAACAACGCGATTTTGTCGACAAGCTGACCGACTTCGCGAAAGACCATGACGTACACATCATCCTCGTGGCGCATCTTCGCAAAGGCAACAACGACGAGCAACCTGGCGGCAAATTCGACGTGCTCGGTGGTGGCGCCATTACCAACCTGGCCGATACCGTGCTGATTTGGTGGCGAAACAGGAAAAAAGAGGAAAAATTAAAGCAAGGAAATCTCGACGACATCGAGGTCAAGCAGCTCGAAAAACAGCCAGATGCACTCTGCCTGTGCGAGAAACAGCGCAACGGCGAAGACGAGCCACGAATTGCGCTCTGGTTTCACAAGGCTTCACACCAGTTCCTCGGCGCTCCCGGTGCAGCGCCGCGCAAGTATGTTCACTATTTGACCACCGGACAGCCCAGCGCCGACTTGGCCGGCATTGATGCCGAGGTGTTTTAGTGAGCGTCCTGCACTTTGTCACCAGCCTTCAGTCATCGGGATTCGCTTTTTCCGCCAATGGCGATTCGCTTGTGGTCAATCCAGCGTCTCAGCTATCCAGTGAGGAGCGCGATTACATCCGGCAACACAAGTCGGAGATATTGGCCTTCATAGCAGGGAATTCGCTTCGAAAAACCGGTGATGCATATCCGCAGGCCGTTGAAGTCTGGACGCCGGCCGGAAACAAATTGCTTGTCCAGGCAAGGTCGCCAGAGCACGCCGCCGACTTAAGGCGCTGGAATCCGGCACCTATCTAATCGCCACTCAACAAACTGATTTTTTATCAACCGAGAAAACAAAATGCCATTAAAACCGGAAAAAGCGGTCAAATCGGCGAAAACCGGCCTGTAGCCTACACCCTAACTTCAAATTTCCACCAAAAAGGGGGTAAAAAATGTCACCCAACATTAAAATTTCAAAAACAGAGTTTTTTTAAAGCTCAAACGCTGAAAAATGCAGTCGGCCCGGCCGCAGAGGCGCTGGCGAAAATCGACGGCGCTGCCCTGGGCCTCAGCGATAAAGACGCAAAAACCGTCGCGGCCGCCGCCGAAATCATCGGAAAAATCGACTCGTCGGCGCAAGCGGTCATCGACCAGGCAAACCAGCAATATCTCGACAGGGACCAAAGCTTAATCAACCTCGCATCAAGCCGCCTGTTCAGGATCGGCGCCGATATTGAAGCGGCGCAAGCACACCAACACCACACCGAACAGGCGCACCTCGAAAAAACGGCGGAGCTTAAAAAACAAGGATTCAACCAGGTCGAAATCGACGAAATTCTCGATGATCCGCGTCCCGCGATCGAGGCTTTCCAACAACAAATTTCCGACCTCGCCGCCGAAAAAATCAAGGTTGAAGCCTTCCTCGCCGACGCCCCGCGATTCGACCCAGGCCTGCTGATCGGTACCACGATCAAAGTCGCCGCCGACCAGCCCGCAGAAGCGGCTTAAGGGGGAAGCGTGAACTTTCAACAAGTAACCGGCGCCACCCTTCTGGCCGCCAAAAATCGAATGGCGGCGCTCGGCCAAACATTCCGCGCCGCCAGCCTGGCAATCGAGCAACGAAACGCCGAATACGACCGCCGCCGGCAAGCGGCGTTGCGAGAGAACATGCGGCCAGCCGAGTTCCTGGCTCTGTTTCCAAGCCCACCCGGCACGACTGAATTCGCCGCCGAGGACGCCGAAATCGCGGCCAAGCAGGCGCAAATCGCGGCGCTGAACGCCAGCGGCGGAACCAACACAGCGGTAACAACGCGGCTGCAAAATGACATCGACATGTTAAATGTTCAAAAAGGCCTAAAAACCTCAGCGTACACCCGCCAACTCACAAAACCCGAGCGGCCGCTGACCGCAGCCGAATTTGCAACACTGTATCCGGCACCGACCCATACGGCCGATCAAGCAACAATCTCAGCGGGCCAGACGGAAGCGAACGACCTCAACGCATTCATCTACAGCGGCCCTTACCCCTCGCCAGGGCTATACGACGTTGACCTGCTCGCTGGAACCGCCGTGGTGTACCCGTGATGTCATTACAAAGTGACAGCCGAGGATTTCTCATTGGCGAGCCGATTGATCTGGGGCGCATGCCGACCGACATTTCTCGCATTCGCGATGACGTTTCGGCCATTCGCCAGGCAATAGCCGGCCGCTGGCGCGAACACCGTCGGCCGACGCCGTCGGCCGGCCCCGCCCGAGATTCGGCCGGCCGATTTGTCAGCGCATCGCCAACCAAGGTGGCCGTGGCCGAGCCAAACGCCACCAGATCGAGCGCCGCCGCCATCGCGGAAGCGGCCGGGAAGGCGGCGATTGCCGAGCGGATCAAGAGGTCGTCGAGCCACCCCGTTGCTTTGCCGGGTCGGGACTCGGCCGGCAGATTTGCATCGGATGGTGGATCGCCCAGCAACCGATCGGCAACGGCTTCGGCCATTGCATCAATCGGTGACCGGTTATCCCGCCTAACTGCCGCCGCGTCTGGCATCGACGACGCCGACCCGGCCGTGAAGGCGGCGCGCGAAGTGGCCGAGCCGCTACGCCGAGGATTCGAATTTTTCAGGGGCGACAAACAAACGCCGTGGCTGAAAAAAATCTTTGCCAAGCTGGCGATATTCCAAAAAGAGGAATCGGTTTATAACCGCGCCACAAAAGAAACCCTTGAAAAGATCGAAAGAAAGCCAGCAATCGCAAGCGCGCAGAGCAATGCTGCATCGTGGGTGAACAAGCTCCCTTTGATCGGGTCGGCGCTCAGCACCTTGGGTAAAACCGCTGTCGGCGGTGGCTTGCTTGGGATGCTTGCCAAAGGCGGGCGCGGCGCATTCGGCATGCTCAAACGCGTCCCGGTCCTTGGCGCCTTACTGGCGGCCGGCGGCGCCGCGTTCGACATCTTCGGCACCGAAAACGACAGAAGCCTTTCTCGGCGCGATAAAGACAAAGCCGCCGGAACATCGGTCGGTGGCTGGGTTGGCAGCCTTGGCGGCGTCGGTGCCGGCGCCCTAGCTGGCTCAATGCTCGGCCCGGTCGGAACCATCGTCGGCGGTATCGTCGGCGGCTTCCTGGGCGACCAAGCCGGCCAGATCATTGGCGATAAGTTCGGAGGGTTGGTATCTGACCTCCGCGAAGCGGATATTCCCGGCAAGATCGCGGCCGCCTGGGATAGCGCCGTATCCACCATGTCCACGACCTTCAACGAGTCATGGGCCAAGGTGAAAGACATCGGCGGCCTGGTGGCGAATGTCGTCGGCGAGCAACTTGATGGCCTCAATAACTACGTCAAGGCCAACACCGGAATCGACCTAAAACAACAAGGCGCGGCGTGGCTGGACCGCACCAAGGCTAACGCCGGTGACGCTTGGGATTTTGCCAAGAAGGCGGCGGCGTCGTTGGTCGACACAGCCATGCAGGGTGTTGACTGGATGTCTAAAAACACAACGGCCGGCAAGGCGATTGGTAAGGCAGTCACTCTTTCGAAATCTGGCGGTGAAGTCGGAAGTCCAGAGCGATCCATACAATTGCTGATGCAAAAAGGCTGGTCGAAAGAAGATGCGGCCGCAATTGCCGCCAACATCAGTCGAGAAAGTGGTTTCGATACGCAAGCCTCTGGCGACAAAGGCACCGCCATCGGCATCGCCCAATGGCACAAACCACGGCAAAACCAGTTCAAACAACTGTTCGGCAAAAACCTAAGCGACTCAACGTTTGAAGAGCAGGTCGCCTTCATCGACTGGGAACTAAAAAACTCCCACCGTCGAGCCGGCCAGGCCATCAAGTCAGCGTCCGGCGTTGACGCCAAAACGGCTGCGGTCGAGCAAACCTACGAAATATCAGCCCTTGGCAAGCGCGGCGGCGTTCAGCCTGAGCGAATCTCCGACGCAAGAAAGTTTGCCACGATTGATGTGGCTCCATCTGTGTCGGTAGCCATGCTTAAAATTCCGACGATACCACCTCTCGCCGAAGCGCCAAAAGTCATCGAGCCTCTGGGGTCGCCGGCCGCGCCAGTCTTCACAGTCAATCTACCATCGCAGGACGTAGGGCGAGATTTATCTGATTGGCGAATTGCACAAATCGCCAGCGGCGGAATTGGAGGTAAATAAAAATGAGTGAAACTCAAACTCTCACGTCGGACTGGGGCGCGCTGTCGCCCCATCTGATCGCGTCATTCTGGGAAGTTGACCGCGAAGGCAACAAGAAAAATGACTCTGACACTATCGTCAAGGCGGCGGTATCGGACGACGCCAATCTGGAAATCACGCTGAATTGGCAATCGCCGTTCGAACAAGCCGGCCCGGAGACCAAGGCGCCGACGTTATTTGCCCTGCTGCAATCCGGAGTAGTTCAGCCGTTGATCGACTCAGTCATAGGCGGCAACAAAGGCGGAGACGCCAATGTCAAGGCATCGCAATTACTCCAGCAATTCGAAGGCCGCACCGGCATCACCAAGATAAATTCGGTCCAAGTGTTCAATGGCATGCCGCCGGCCAAGATTCCCATGACCCTTCTTTTCCGGGCTTGGCGCGATCCTATGGCCGAAGTCGAAAACCCGGTCGATCAGCTTATGCAGTGGGCGCTACCGATCGAACTTGCCAAAGACAGCACCCTTCTTACAAATGCAGTCGACGCCGTAAAGGGTTCAAAAGACTGGATCGAGGCCGTTCTACCGTCCAAGTCGCCGACCCTGCTCGCATTCAACTACAAAGGCCGCACCTTCGCGCCAATGGTCATCGAGTCCATCAGCCAGCCGTTGACGGCGCCGATCGACAGCTCCGGCAGATTCGTCGAAATGTCGGTTCAAATCACGTTGGCGACATTGACCGCGATCGACCGAAAATATTGGCAGTCCATTTACAAGCCTCGATAGCCATGCCAAAACCAACAAAATTCGACATTTCCGGCGCGAAAAAGGAACTCAAGGCACTCCGCGAGTTCGATCAGAATCGCCGCGACAATGCCAACAACATCCTCCGTCCCGAGCAGATCGTCGGGAAGGATTGGAGATCGGCCAAGGTTCTAACGACCACCCTCGGACTGGCCAACGGCCAGATGCGCAAGATCACAAAACAAGACCTGATCGAGTTCAGCAAAAACATCGCCCGCCTGGAATCCAGGGTCGAGAAAGGCGTCACCGCCAATGAAGTCATCAACCTTTCGACGCCTGAAGACAAAAACCGGAGCAAGGAGCAAATTTACTTTGCGGTTCCTGTAACCATGAAGTACGGCGACATCAAATTTTTGACCAACGCCGGCCCCGATTCAAAAGCAACGCGGCATAGCGTTCACATTGTTTTGGCCGACTACGATCATGGGCTTGCCAAGGCCGGCACCCCGCTCCAAGCGGCCAAGGAAATTTCCAAAGGAAACCTCCTGTTTGACTGCGATTGCGATCACCACACGTTCGTTTTTCGTTATATCACGACGATCATGAAAGCCAATGCAGGCCGTCCAGAGCATGGGTTCCCAAAGCTCAAAAACCCCCAACTGAACGGCATCGCCTGCAAACACGTCTTGCGGGTCATGACCGAGCTCAACAGCTCGATTTTCATCTGGAAAAAAATCGCCGTAATGATTGAGTCGGATCGCGCCAAAAATGCGAGCCGGGAACTCAAGCGCCGGCAAAAAACGGTAACCCTGACGCAGCGCGAAGCCTCCGAATTAGCGGCCAAGCAGAAGCTGACCCCACGAAAAATCGAGGTCATCACCAAAACAGCAAAAGCCGCTCAAAAAGTAGCCAAAACGGCGCCGCCGCCTAAGCGGCCAAAGCGCGCCTCAGCGCAGGAGGCGAATAACGCCGCCGCCATCCTGGCGGCTTCCGGCATGACGATGGAGCAGATCATGGCGCTTATCGCCGCAAATAAGAGATAAACCGCAGTCCCGCCCCGAACCCACTTTTTAACCAACCAACGAGGTAAAACCATGCAACAACCCAATTTCACACACCGCGTAATGCCGGCCGGCGGCGAACTGACCGAATTCAATAACGTTGACCTCTACTCGGCCGTGGCCGGAAAAATCGAGGACATCCGCGCGCTGAGCGACCTGATGAGAACCCAGTTCGAACCGAATAGCGGTGTTATCCTTGGCGACGAAGTAAATCTCAACCTTTTGCGCCAGATCGACCAGCACCTTTCCGACCTCGATGCGGTCGCCGAATGGGTTGTCGACAACTTTGAAATCATCCCCGACGACAGCGACGGCGAAGCGGCGGCGGTCAGCGACGAAGGTGAAACGGCCGAATAACCGCTGGCCAATCCGGGGCGGCCCGCCGCCGCCCTCAACCCAACCAACCCGCGCCGGCAATAATGACCAACCCCAAAATCATTTACACTAATAAAACTGAAATCGCGGTTTTAAAAGCGGTCGGCGCGCGCCTGAGGGAAGCGCGAGAAGCGCTGAGAATGCGGCAATTCCACGCCGCCAACCTCATTGAAACATCCGTACAAGCCGTAATTGACGCGGAAGAAGGCCGACTTAATCCCCTGCCAATCAAATTCCTCAAAGCCGCCGCCGAGACGTACGCGGTATCAGTCGATTGGCTACTGGGGCTCATCGAATGGGAGAAAGAAGACGCGGGCCGCGATCTTTTGGCCGGCCTGCAGCGGATTCACCTAAAGCACTACTCCACGCTCGTCGCCCGCCAGGCCGACGCGGACGAAATCAATCACCGCGCGCAAGTGGCGCTCGCCGAAATAGTAATGGCCTTCGAGGCTTTCCAAAAGGCGAACGCGGGCTTCATCGACATGCCGGCCGGGGCGCGGCTTCTGCGGGCTGTTTCTGCGGCAAGAAAAATCAAGGTGGCGCATCCGATCGGCAACAAACAGACTTTAAACGTTTGATTTTTAACAACCACAGGCCTAAAGTTACGCTAGGCCGCCGAGGCTTCTGTTTAACCTCTAAGTAACTAAAGCGCTCTCATTGCAATACTCGGCGGCCACCCTCCATTCGCGCCCGCTGCAAATCTGGCCGCTGTAGAACCACTATTGCAATCTGACATATTTAAAAGGGGAAAAACTGATGAGATTCAAACAATTATCACTGGCGGCTTACTCGTTCCTGAGTATGATTGCATTTAATAACGCCCATGCGACACTGACCAGCTACACCGGCGTCGACGGCGTTGGTTTGGTCTATAGCAGCATTGCAGATGTCACATGGACCCAGGATGCCAACCTATTTGGCACCTTGACGGCCGACAATCCCAATTTGATCAACACTATTATCAGCAATATTGGCTCGATTTATAGCCCTGTCAACAATACTAACCATACCCTGACAAGCGTTGATTTCGGTTCAACAGTTGGCGGAAACGGCTACCTCACCTGGTTCGGAGCTCAAGCGTTCATCCAATACCTTAACAACATCAACTACGGTGGCAGCAACCAATGGATGCTGCCATCCGCCGGCAGCAATCCTCAATCGGGTTACAACATAAACAACACAGCCTTTGAAAAACTGTTCTACAACGAATTGGGTGGGGCTAGGAGCTACAATATTCCCAATACCGATACCTTTACCAACGAACGCACCTATGCGTACTGGCTGGATACCGAAGATACTTCCAATACCGACTATGCTTGGCTCTTCTTTACCAATCGAGGCTATCAGGGTAATTATTTGAATAATTTTAAGGGATTTGCCTGGGCGATCAGCCCGGGACAAATCAGCACCGTGGTTCCGGTGCCGTTGCCGAGCGCGGCCTGGTTCATGGGAAGCGGCCTATTGGGATTGGCTGGCATGAAACGTCGCCGCTTACGCCAAACACGATAAACCCGCCGCATCCTTGCATATTCCGCACGGCTGCAATAAGGGATGAGGGATTTTCGCCGCAATCCAAAATCAGAACCAACGGGGACTGCGGGCACCGGCGCCAGTGAAACCGCGCGCCATTACGGTAATATGCGGTTCGCCATGTTCACAGTGTTTACCGCCATTCTCGGAGCGTTGGTCGGCTTTGTCTTCTCGAAAGCCGGGTCGGCTTTCGTTCATCTGTGCCATCAAAAGCTCTTAGTCACTATCGCCGGCATCGCACTTTCCGTCATGTTCGGCTTGGCGGAAATCCGAATCTCGCAACTGGTCACCCATTATCAAGAGGCGTCCTTCAGCGCAGGCGTCTTGCAGCCCCCCAAATACCGACTTTTTTGGGGATGGGTGGTGCTGATTACTATGCTACTCCCGTACGCCTTGAGCCTGACGTTCTGGATCATGCTTGCAATGGAATACATCACGATCCCGATCGTCTCTGGAGATTAATCCCATCCAGCACTAGCTGCTCGAACTAACAATTCAACCGCGATTAAACCTGGAAATCGCCGCGAATTTAGCAAAAAACCCATGATTAAATGCCTAAAAACCACCGATTTTGGGCATAAATGCTTATTTCTTATACCAATTTAAAGCCTGACGAAATCAAACACGCGATGTCGCTGAATTTCGGCGCGCGGATGCTCCAGGCCCGCCAACTGTGTGGGCTGGAGCAAATTGAAGCCGCTCCGCTGTTCGGATTTGCCAATTCGTCCCGCCTGAGCAAAATCGAGTCGCCAACGTGCGAAAGCCTCGCCTACATCCAGCCCAAGGTTCTCGTCCCGGCCGTTTTAAATTACGGGGTCAGCGCAGATTTTTTGTTTGGCTTCTCTAACTATCCACAACGCGACGTCAAGCAAGCCCGCGAAAACCAGGTTGCGGACCTTTTGACCGACCTGATCGCCGACGAAATCGCCGACATCCGCCGCCTGATGAATGCCGTCAAACAGATCGCCAAACAGACCCAGCACTTTTCGGAAAAAACTCAAGAAATTCAGCAAGCGCTCGACCGGTTTCGCCAACTGAACCCGGATTTCGACGACATGGCCGGCGGCGCCAAGCTCGATCGCTTAATTTGCGAGCTTCGCCAAGACGCAAAGCACAACGCCAACGAACTGGTCGAACTGCGCCAGTCCCTCCAATAATCCTTTTGACTTCACCACCATGACCGAAAACACCAAAAAAGGCGGCCGCCCACGAGGCTACAAGCCGGAATACGTCCAGCTCGCCCACAATTACACCCTGTTGGGCGCGACCCAAGAGCAACTCGCCGAATTTTTCAACGTCTCGGCGGCCACTGTCAAAAGCTGGACTAAACAGCACCCGGAATTCGCCGACGCGATTAAGCGCGGAAAAATCCTGGCCGATGCTGAAATCGCCAGCAGCCTGTTTCGGCGCGGCACCGGTTACCCCTGCACCGAAGTCACCACGCGCGAAATCAAGAACCCAGCCGGCGAAGTCACGTCCTACGAAACGGTCACCGTCACCAGCGAAATGCCGCCCGATACCGATGCCTGCATTTTCTGGCTGACTAACCGCCAGCCTGACAAATGGCGCAACAGACTGGAAATTGAGCACGCCGACAAGCGCGAATCCAGCACGACGGACCGAGATACCCCGGCCACACCCCACCAGGACGCCCCCGCATGAACTCAGACGCCTTTGCAAAAATCGAAAACGCCGCCCACGACGGCGCGTTCGGCCACAACCAGCGACCAACGCCGACCGATCGGCAATGCCTGGCCGGCAATTACAAGTTAGGCCGCGTCTCAATTTACGGCATGCCGGTTGCAATCGAGCAGCCGCGACACAGCTATCGAACCGGCGTCGATCCGAAAACCGGCCAGCGCTGGACTTCCAGGCTGGCCGCGCATTACGGCTACTTCTCCGGCACCAAAGGTGCCGACGGCGACCCCGTCGATTGCTTCATCGGCCCCTACCCTCAATCGGAAACCGCCTGGGTTATCAACCAGCACGTCGGCGGCGCCTTCGACGAACACATGGTCATGCTGTGCTTTCCCGACATGGATACCGCGCGCCGCACCTATCTCGACAGCTACGAACGCGGCTGGAAAGGCCTGCACAGCTTGGTAAAAGTTTCGCCGCAGCAATTACGCTGGTGGCTCAAGAACGCCGACCTGAAAAAGGCGTTGACCTCGGCCGATTTGGCCGACGCCAATGGGCCGGCCGCCGCCAAGGCCAAAGCTGCACGCGCCGACGCCGATTATTTGAAAACGCGATCCACCGTCCTGGGGTACTAAACCATGTTCGAACCCGTCAAAGTTGGCTTCGGACAATACCTGGCCGATTTCTACGCTTCGCTGGTCGCCACGACCCAGCCTATGACCGAATACCTGGAGCGAGGCGTCGCCAAAAGCATCGTCTGGGCGCCGTCGCGCATGGTCGATGCCGCCGAAGAAATGTTGGCGTCCTGGCAGCGCAACGATACCGACAGCGCGCCGACACAGTCGGCCAAGTTGCCGGTAATATTTGTGGCAATGGATCAAAGCTACACGCCGACCGGGCGCGATTTCGCAAGGCAGATTGCCAACTCCATGAAGGTCATCATGCCCGGCGACACCAAGCAGCGCCTATTCGGCTTGCGGACTGTATTCGGCGACATCCGCACTCAACTGGTGTTCGCGGCGGCCGACGAGCCGACGGCGCGGTCGCTTGCGGCGCAATTCCTCAACTTCATTGACGCGGTGCCAAATCGCCGGTTTGGCTATTCGACCACGTTTGCCGGCATCAGCGAGGACTGGGTAGCGACCATCGAATCGCCGGACATTCCGGCCGTCGCCATTCGCACCGGCATGAAGAACGTGGTCATGCTGGCGGTGGACATCACAATCAAGGCCCAAATACCGATCTACGACGCGCCCAAAGCCGGAGAGCCGAACGATGGCCTTGGTGTACCAGGTACCGACGACCCAGCCGGCTATCCCGTAGTGGTTCAGGTGAACTTTGATGACAAAGCCCTAAATCTCCAGACATCGGTCTCCGCCAACAGTCCGTAGCCAAAATGGCGAAGCTAACTAAAGATCAATGGCACGATGCCAGGGAAATCTGGGAATGCGATCCAAGAGACGGCTTCGATTGGCTTTCCAATCATCTTGGCAATGTTGTTTCTAGGCAAGCGATCAGCAAGTCCGCAAAGCAACAGGGGTGGGCGAAAAGACCGGGGCAAGTTGCGCAACTAAAATCGAAAAGTTGCGCAACTATTCAAGAGGTTGCGCAACCAGCGCCAAAGCCAATTCCAAATCAAAAGCAACAGCCGGCGAAGAAGCCGGAAGCTGTTCAGGAACCGGAATGGGAAGAGGTCGATGAGGCGGAAGCCAGACGGGGCGGGCGTCCCAGTATGTACATGCCTCATTTTGATAGGCAGGCTTACCAGCTCTGTTTGTTGGGGGCAACCGATAGCCACCTCGCCGAGTTCTTCATGGTGACGGAGCAAACTATCAACAACTGGAAGAAGGTCCATGTCACCTTTTTTGAGTCCATTAGGAACGGCAAGATGCTGGCCGACGCCGGCATGGCCGAGCGGCTATATCAGCGGGGCATGGGCTACGCATGCCCGGATACTCACGTAGCTGTCATCAACAACGAAATCGTCCTCACGGAGTTGGTCAAGCATTACCCGCCTGATACAAAAGCCGCGTTTCTGTGGCTCAAGAACCGACAGCCAACACTGTGGCGCGACAAGGTGGAAGTCAAGTCGGAGGTGTCAATAACGCCTATCCCGTGGGATGAATTGCGGGAAATAACCAAAGCCTCGGTTGCCGAAGCCGAGCGCAAGCACCAAGAGCTATTGGCTACCAGATATGCCGCCTTTGGGCTAAAGCGGGAAGAGTTCGATAGCGACTGATTTATGGCGAAGGAGACTTTAGTCGAAGACCCGCGATGGCTGGGTTTTTGCCAGGAATACCAGGGCGATATTGTTCGTTTCGCGATCGAGGTCTGTGGATATACGCTGTCGAGCCAACAGATCAGGCTGTTGCGATCCGTCGCAAGGAGCAGGTCTCGCGTTTCCGTATCATCAGGTCACGGTACCGGCAAGACAAAATCGCTGTCCATCATTGTTCTGTGGCATCTACTGTGCCTGCCGAAATCGGTCATGCTGATTACGGCGAACGACATGGACCAGTTGAATGCAACATTATGGAAAGAAGTTGCGATTACGGTCGAGAGAATAGGGCTTGGTTATTTTAGCTGGCTATACCCTCACATTTTCATAGGCGCCGACAACCACTGCCACGTCGTCGGCTATGACGATCAGTGGTTCGTTGAGAGCAAGACCGCCAATGCCAAGACCGCCAACAAAATGGCTGGTCGTCATGGCGAAAACTTCATGGTAATTGTCGACGAAGGCTCGACGGTGCCGGATGAGGTATTCAACACGCTGACCGGCGCGTTGACTGAAGAGCATAACCGGATGGTGATAACCAGCCAGTACACTCGGCTGTCCGGATACTTCCACCGAACGCAAACCGAATTGGCGTTGACAAACGGCGGCTCTTGGGACGCCATGACGTTTTCGTCTGTCGAGTCCCCGTGGGTTTCCGACGTGGACTTGGCCGAAAAGCTACGCGACTACGACGAAGACGAAAAGCGGGTCAGGCTGTTTGGGTTGCCGCCTGAGGATTCGTCAAAATTCTTGTTGTCTTTGAAGTTCGCGAATGCGATGTACAGCTACGGCAGGATCATTGGCGATGACGAGCCGTATGGCTGGGTGGTGTCGTCGGACGTTGCGCTCGGCGAAGGGTTGCGCGATAAGTCGAGCATTGGTGTTGCCAGGGTGATTGGCTACGGCGACCGAGGGGACAATCCACGGCGAGTCGAACTGATACAGATACCGCTATACACGAACAAAGTGAAATCATCCAAATTGGCGCAGAGAATAATCGAATCCGGCACCGATCTGCCGAGCCCTACCTATGTCGTTGATAAAGGCGGCATTGGCGGAACGGTCTGCCAGCAAATCGAAGAGCAGGGCCAGGTCTTAAAGCCGGTAGTTTGGGGAAAGCCATGCTGGCAAAAAGAAAATAATGATCGCTACCAAAACTTGCGAGCTCAAGCCATGCACCATGCGGCATTGGCGGCTAAAACCGGCAGGCTGTCGATACTGACCCCGGATTTTCGTCGGCAGATGGTTGCCGAAGCATCAGGGGTTCCAAAGGATCACACCGGAAATTTTCGGCTAAAAATCCCCGAAAAGGGATCGCCCGCATGGGAGGGACGCGGAAGCCCCGACTTGTGGGATATGGTTTGCTTTCTTTTCATGGAAGGGGTCGATTACATGGTTTCCGAAAACGCCGGGGCGAATACCGGCGGCGTAGTTGCCGCCGCCGTCGCGGCCGCAAGCGACATGTTCGCTGGAGTCGATTAACCGGAAAACGCGAGAATCCGCCTAAAAATCGTCCAACAAAATACAGCCATCATTTTTTAGACCCAAGGAGGTCGTGATGGCGTATCAACCCAGCCCGAACCGAATCGCGGCGCAATCACCCGGTTTTTACCGGATTTGGCATATCACCGGCGACAAAAAGCGTGGAATTGAGCCGATCCTGCCGATAGGCCGCTCGACATTCCTGGATGGGGTGGCCGCCGGCAAATACCCGCAACCGGTTAAGCTTGGCAAACGGACCTCGGCATGGCGCAAGTCCGACATTTTGGCTCTGGTCGAAAGCTTCGAGCCTGGCGCCAATATGGGGGCGGCATGAAAGCCAAGGCCAAAACCAACCTCGCCTTGGTCGAAGTACATGGCCGGAAGTTGACCACGACCAGTTTGATCATCGCGGAACAATGCCAAGTCAAACACGAGAGCACGATCAAGCTTGCCAGAAAGTTCAAATCAGACCTGGAAGAGGTAGGCTTGCTCAGATTTGAAATCCGAGCAAGATTACAAGGACAACATGGTGGCGGCGACACGGAGGTGGCGGTTATGGACGACTACGCGGCGATGCTCTTGCTGACACACATGCGAAGCAACGAAGTGGTCCGAAAATTCAAGCTGGAGTTGGTTCGAGAGTTCAAGCGTATGCGCCGAATTTTGTCGGAGCCCGGCCGTAACGCCGAACTGATCGCCAAGCGCAACACCGGCGCGGAAATGACCGACATGTTGCGCTTCATCCGCGAGTCCGCTGGCAAACAGACCGCCGCCAAGCACTTCATTAGCGAACACATGTTTTGCAATCGCGCCCTGACCGGCAAATGGGCGGCGATCGACGAAACCGAGCTGGACGTGTACGACACTCGCTTAATGGCCGAGATTCGAAAGCACAACATGCGATTAATGACGCGGCATCCCAAACAGGCCGACCGCAAAGAACTGATGGAAGTCTTCGTTGCAAATTACCGGGCCAAGCACCCTAGGCCGGCTTTGGCGGCGTAATTGACGCAGCCAACGCGGAGTGACTCTTCAGGCGTTCCGCGAGTTCGCGCTCGACCGGCTCACGCCAACGCCTCATTTCTGCCGCTGGCGTGGCTCTTGTTATTGCTGCCCGCAAGCTGTCTATGCGGTCACGTGAATCCCAATCACCCGGTATTCCCTCGTGTAACCACATTATGTCCCACCAAATAAATATCTGGCCGAACACCGTACTGGTTTGCTCATCGGTGATCCGACCGTACGCCCGCATGACCTCCAAGCGTTGGAAAAATCCTATGACAATCCAAAGATCGACAGTTTCCAGGGGAATAGTGCGTCGAAGTGATCGAAGGAACGGTCCGGATTCACCTTCAACAGGCAATCGGCCTTGGTTCGACTCTGATACATGTTTTCCGACATCCACTCTCTCAGCAAATCGGACACCAAATTCAATTGGCGCTCAGTATCGCGGTCCTCCAGATCCTTGCGGCGTTGCTCGAAATTGACCTTATGAGCGATATAGGCGACAACCAACAGATTCAGAACACTGATAAACGGGTTCAGGTAATCGCCTAGTACGCCCCAATCCGCAGGAGCCGGTGACAGGCTAGAGTGCCGGAAGTTGTACGCGTACAGCCCTACCGGAAGTCCCAAAACAACCAAAACGACCAGAAGGATACCAAACCAACCTGTAAATCTAATCAGCGGGAACGCGGATGCGATCTCTAAGACACGAAGGCAGAACGCTTTGAAAAGTTGCCTAGTTCTCGCCATTACTGCCACCTCTCGCCCAGAATCGATAAACAATTACCGGCTCAGGATTTGCCTGCCTGTAACCGTCCCCATAGGGCCCGAATGATAATCCCGCTGGCGTCGTCTGGGGAATTCCAAGACCACAATCGGACAGCAGCGGGCTATCGGCCTTATGAAGACCAAATGCGTTCCGGATCGCTACGCCAAGCCAGCCCATAAGTTGATTCATGCGAATGCCGGCGCGGTGTCGGTTTTCATACCTGTTGACCCCCATCAATTCCCTTGTATTCTCATCAATACCTATTAAAATGATAGGTATGGCGGTGATAAAATACCTCAACATGTCCGATTCGGACGCACTCACGATTTTGCGAGAATGCGCGGCGGACGACGGTCGCGTGTTCTTTTCCAAACACGCTATCGACCGCATGATGGAGCGAAAAATCACCCGGCCGCAAGTGCTTTCATGCCTGGAGAAGGGAAAAATCACGGAATCGCCTTGCCGCGATCCTAAAGGCGATTGGCGGTGTACATTGGAGCATTACACGGCCGGAAGCGTCGTGACGGTCGCTGTTGCGATCAAGCATAACAATCATGGTGAACGCACGGTGATCGTCACAGTGTTTTAAGCCGGAGGCAAACGATTATGTACCACTACAAAGACTGCGGACTGGATAATATCTGGCTCGTGAATGGTTACTCCAGTATCGACGACGAAGAGTTCGGCGAATGCGTGTCAATTACCGACACCAGGGGATTGCACAAAGCCATCGCGCATGACCTCGTATTCAACAAGCCCACTTTGACCGGAAAGGAATTCCGGTTTCTGCGCAAGGAATTGGATTTATCGCAAAAAGCATTATCCGACCTGCTGGGCAATGATGAGCAAGCCGTAGCCCGCTGGGAAAAATCCGGCAAGGTGCCCAAATGGGCCGACCGGTTATTGCGGGTTTGCGTCATTGAGTTCTATGGCGAAAAAACCGGTGTTCGAGAGCTGATTGCCCGTATTCGCGACATTGACGAGCGTAAGCAAGAACGCCAATTGTTCAAGGACGATGCCGCCGGCTGGAAAAAAGCCGCTTGATGCTATCCACGGCGGCTTCGGGGCATTCTGAGGAGGCTAGACTTGAACAATCAACTCAATGAGCCGCTATCGTTTCAAGAAAAACGCGAACTCCAGCGTTTGATCATTCAGCAAAACCAAGTCATTGCCAAAGAGTGCTGGGGCTTATTGCCGAGACCGGAAAGTACAAAGGAGTTTCTATCTGGTCTATTGCTTAGATTCTGCTAACCTACCTTAGTTAACGTCAAAAATAACCGAAAAACATGAGGGAGGCATGCTGATGACTGAATATTCAAAATGTCCACATTGCGGATTGCAGTGCATGAGGACTATTGGGGTTGATATGGTTAGGTTTGGGTAAGGCCTAGTCATGTTTACAGAGGCCAATGCGGGGCTGCAAAGCTTAAAGGTAATTTCTGATTTTTTAAAGGCTAATAAATCTCTTAGAAATTACAATGAAATTGTTGTTGCGGTAAGCGAGGTAAGCTCTAAACTTGAATCAGCTTACAATCTAATCAATCAGCTACGAGACGAAAATGCGTCTCTCATAAATCAGTTGGCAGAGCTTAGAGAAAAAGAAAGCAGACAAGAAACATTTGATCGAGAGTTCGCGCATTATTCGCTTCACAAACTTGAATCTGGCTCTATCGTGTATCGCGTTAAGCCAGAATACGATACCGAAGAAACGCCGACTTATATTTGTGCAGACTGCGCACGTAAACAACAAATAGTTTTTATGAATACGGCGCTCAATGGAACTCGATTGGTCTGCGATTCTTGCAATAAAAACGTTAATACTGGATGGAAGCCTGGTTCGCATAAAACACCGAAATAAAAAGGAATTGTCAATTTCATTTTAGGAGTCAATATTTATCGGTGAGGCGTTATTTTCCGTTTTGTGCAAGTGCTACATAATACCGCTTAAATACGGCAGATCTGGAGCCCTTAATTAGTCTTGATTTTGAAAGCGCCATTCGTGAGCAGAATAAAATTACCGAACAGTTGGATGCTAAATCGCGAGAGCTTGGAGAACTATTAGCTGGCCTCGTGGCAATACGTGACAACTATTGGAAAGAGCACAAATTGAATTCTCGGTCTTTCCTAGACATAGAAGAAAAATCGGACGATGAACTTGCTATTACGCTTGAAATAGCAATAACAGAAATTAAAAAACTTGAGGCAATGATCGCCAAGGCAAACGAGGCAGCAGCAGAAGCAGATAATGAAGCTAATCAAGCCGAAGTGGATGCTAATCAACTTGGAACGCTCATGGGTTCATTAAGAGCAGCTATACCCGAAGTTTCCAATGAAGCCGAACCAATTTTGCTGCCCGAACATGACGTATCGGCTTTTGCAAACGAGTTGATCGAGAGATTCCGAAAACAAAATGAAGAGCTTACTACGCTACGGAATAAAGCTCACATAGCATTTCGGGATCTCACCAAGACTGCTAGCACTAAGGAGTTTGTTGAAATCGAGCCGGAATTGGCTCGCGACATTACAGATAGTGATTTTGAAGCGGCATGTTCAGACCAAGAACGTATTCTTGGGTTAGTCGAGGATAGAATTAGCGCGACTCGAGATACCTTGGAAGGTATGAAACCAGATTTCGAAAATTGTGTCGGGGAGCTTTACAATCTGACCTATGAGGGAATTCAACTTCTGAATCGCGCTTGCGCTAAAACTATGCCGATTACAGCGCCCTATGTTGGGGGTAAACACATACTCAAAATGAAAGCATCATTTTCAGGGGTTTCTGTCGACAATCGTAAAGACGCAATCCGGCATTATCTAAATGGGTTAATAAAAAGCAGCGTGATTCCCGCCAAGGGTGCTGACTTAGTTGCGCAATGCCTCACTGCCGTTTGTGGGCGTCAGGAACTGGGGTTGCAAGTGTTAAAAATGGAGCAGAACGAGGTATATCAGTATCAGCTTGCTGGTGAGCTTAAAGGATCGAAGGGACAGGGTACAGTGATTGCTATGTTTCTCTATTTGCTGATTAGCCAATTGCGTGCCGATACTCAAGCTCGAACCAAACGTGGTGGAGGCGGGCCACTTATTCTTGACAACCCATTTGCCAAAGTTCAGACCCGTGCCCTCATTGATGTGCAGCGATTATTAGCCAAAGAAATTGGTGTGCAGCTGATTTTCTTCACGGCGAATGCTGACTACAACATTTTGTTCGGATTCCGACGAGTTATCCGTCTAAGAAAATCCGGCGCTAATAGTAAAACCAATAGATCCCACATCGAAATGGTATCTGCCACGTTTGAAGATCTGACAGAAACCAAGGAAGGTGTAGCGTGAATGCCGAATTTCTTTTGGCCTTGCGGACAGTGCGTCGTAAACGCATCGATTTGTCAGATCTTCGGCGTTACTGGTTACAGGTTAACCCTGAACAATTACAGCACCCTGAACGCGATGCCCTCATGATGGCTTCGCTGAAACAAATGGCAGGCCACGGGTACATTGCATTACCCGCTTCCGGTAGCTTCGAGAAAGTTGGTAATCCGCCAATGCCTAAGTTTGTAACTTTAGTAAACCAAGATGAAGTTAAACCGCGCAACAACTGGTCGAATATTTCCTGGCTTCCGGAGCTTGGTTTTTGGACTGAACTGACCGAAAGCGAGCTTCTGACTGCTAAAAAAATCAACGACTGGTTGCATCGTCGACGAGGAAAATTTATGAAGGTTCCTCTTCGAGAGCGATCATTGGAAATATTTGGCGACGAAAAATACTTGGACTCAAGGGCCAGAAACAATGCGCTTTTTTCAGGTCGATTGCCTCTGTCATTAATTGGCGCTTTTCATGTTCCGCATCCTTTGCCCTACCGAGCGGCTAATGCACCCGGCCAGCCGGTTCTTATCGTAGAAAATCATCACACCTATTGGAGCCTGGCCGAGTGGAATGTCCAGTCTTGTCAATATGCTGCGGTGGTATATGGATCTGGAAAGGCTTTTTGTTCCACCGGCCAAGCACTTCAAGAGGTTCTCAGAGAATGTGATGCTAACGGAGCACTCTACTTTGGCGATCTGGATCCGGCAGGCATTTTGATACCTCTTAGCTTCAATGATGCTAATGAGTCAGTTGTTTTGCCTGATATTGGCTTATACCAATTTGTGCTTGAAAATGGAAAACGGAGGTCTCCTGTCAATAGATTATCTGGTGACAAACAAGCCGCTCAGCGTTGGCTGCCCGAATTGAGCGATCGTATTTTGGAGCTCTGGGCTTTGGATTACTGGATACCGCAGGAGAGTCTTGGGACCGAGCAGCTTTTTAGGAATTGGGAGAGAGCCCCCCTTAGCAATCCTGCCTAGTAAATATCCCATCTAATTAAACTCGATACTTTTAAGATGTCAGACAGACCTGATTGGCAGAAACCGAACTGGCGACGCTATGTTGCAACAGAATTATTTAGAAAATGGATTCACTAGAGCGATGCCGGTATTTTGGAAATCCTCTGTATTACGAGTCACAACCGTCAAATCATAAATCAATGCAGTTGCCGCAATCAGCTTGTCGATGGGATGCTGAGGATTAGGAACGCGCATTTTTCCCCAGATCAATGCAATCTCGCAGTCAATGCCGAGAATGTTTTCTTGATAGTGTTCAAGAATTGAATTTAGCCACGTTTCTAAAAGCTTGCCTTGCGCGATGTCATCGCGATGAAAAATCAAATCGACACCTCTGCGTAGTTCCCCAATTGTGACCACAGAAATATAAAGTTTTTGATTATTTTGGATTGCAGCATCAAAAAAACGGCGAACCCCTGGATTGGCTTTGTCGCCTTTTCTGATCTCACTGATGACGTTAGTATCAATCAAATACATTGGTTGCCGGAGTGTCGTCATTCACGCGTTGAAAATCGGTATCTATACCGACAGAAGGCATATTAGTTAATGCCTCTGCAAAGGTTTTACGTTGGGGACTTAACAAAAACTCCGCTAAAATCGCGCGGTGCTCCGCCTCGGTAGAGCGGTGATGTGCAACTGCTCTCGCTTTAAGTGCGTTAATGATGGATTCATCAAGGTTTCTGACAACTAGACTAGGCATGGTAATCTCCGAAGATTGGTTGCTATCAATGCTATCACCTATGCCTGATAGCAACAACTCAATATTGAATTTACAGGATTGAATGGCAACGAATGCCGATACCAATCGGTAAATCTATCAAGATGATATGCGTGAATTTTGCGTATTTGAGTTGTGATTCGTTATGCTTTGTTATGCAAACTCACGCAAAACCACCAGCATAAGTCATTGATTTATAATGATTTAAGTGGCGCTTTGAGCACTTTTAATGCGATGGTCGTGCGTTCGAATCGCACACGACCCACCAGCAATTCGATAAGAAAATCAACCAGTTACTGAGAAATCAGAGCTGGTTTTTTTGTGCCTGAAATTTAGGCTTACGCGAGATTTAAGGTAAGCGGTCCTTTAACAGCATCTGTATAAACAGCTCGAAAGGAACGAAGATAGTGTCCACTTATAATCAGGTGGACACCTATGAAGGAGCATAACACGCGATTATCGCGGCCATTAATCGTGGGGCACGGGCGAGACGGCCGTTGCCTTTATGATCCGGAAGCCAAGCGGGAGCTAGTGAAAGTTTGCTTGCATTCGGGCACATCGGTTGCCAAGATCGCTCTGCAATACGGTATCAATGCCAATCTGCTGCGCAAGTGGATGGGGCATTACCGAGAAACAGGACATCCGAATCCGAACAGTCCATTAACGTTGCCGGCTTTTGTGCCCGTTCAGTCGCTGAGCGCAGAGAAACCGGCTGAGTCAGCGCTCAGTGCGGAGTTGCCCAACGGCGTTAAACTCGCGTTACAGCCTGTCGAGCTGAGCGACCTGCCGGTGATTTTGAAGGCGTTGGCCGAGCTGCCATGTTTCGTTTCGACGCAGGATTGAAGGTCTACCTGCACCGCGAGCCGGTCGACGGCCGCAAGGCCATCAATGGTTTAGCGCTGCTGGTTGAGCAGGCATTAGGCTTGAATCCGTTCGAGCCGGCCATCTACGTGTTCAGCAATCGCCGGCGGGATCGGATCAAACTGCTGTTGTGGGACCGCACCGGTTTTTGGTTGATGCTCAAGCGGCTGGAAGCCGACCGTTTTCACTGGCCGAAAGAGGCAGCAGTTGTGACGTTGACGGTCGAGCAACTCCACTGGTTGTTAGCCGGTATTGACTTGGCCGCGATGCGGCCGCATCCGGCACGAACCTATACCCAAGTAGGCTGAAACGCGGATGTAAAGCCGGTAAAATAACGGCATGACGCCCACCATCACGCTGTCCACCGAAGACTACCAAGCCTTGCTGGCCGAGCAGCAACGGCTGGCGAGTCAACTGCGGTTGGTGACGGTCGAGCG